>JBLNGL010000734.1:0-4312 GCA_050264735.1 Ignavibacteria bacterium
TATTCAGCATTTGGACACCGTGAATTAAGTTCATCCCTCCAGCCATTGCAGCAGCTACATGAACCGCTTCGGTCATTTCATCCGGATTAGCTCCGCTCTCAAGACAAGCAGTTGTATAAGCGTCAATACAATAGGGACACTGCTTAAAATGCGAAACGGCCAGGGCGATTAACGCTTTTTCTCTTTTCGTTAATGCTCCTTCCGTCCCGGTTGCTTCATTATAGTAATCGAAGAATTTCTGCATTAATCCGGGTTTAAATTTCCCCACTTCCGCAAACCTGCCGAGGTCCTTTGATTCATAATAATTCATTTTATTTCCTTTAGAAAAGATTAAAAATTTGATAACAGTATTATTACTGAAAAGATAGATTATAATCTATTTACCTGCATTATGCCGACTTAATAAGTTTTTATTCCATTATCATCCCCTGAAAAATTCATTTTGTGATTTGCTGCATTTCTAACTTATTTCTGTTTCATTATTCTTATATGACCCATCTAAATTCCTTTTTTGTTTTATCTAATACATTGTCTTTAAATGTTAATCATGTTCCAATCATTGATGAAATAAAGATTCATTTTTTTATCCTAATAATTATAAGGAGGCTTTCTGTGGTAAAAAATATTTTTACTCTTATTTTAATCGTGTCATTTCCCGTTACCAATATATATGGACAAAACGGCTGGTTCTGGCAGAACCCCCTTCCTCAGGGAAATTCTTTGCTGGACGTTAAAATGCTTGGTGCAAATACAATTGCCGCAGCAGGCGGAACAGGGACATTTATGAAAAGCACGGATTCCGGAAATAATTGGAATATAAATCATAGAGTTAACGGGATCAATACAGCATTTGATGCGCTTTTCTTTTTAGATTCTTTGACAGGGTGGGCGCCGGCAGGATCTGATGTTTATAAGACTACCAACGGCGGTTCTACATGGACTCCCAATTCTACAAATTCATTTAATTCTTTTGAAGATGTGCTTTTTGTAAATAAAGATACCGGCTGGGTTGCCGGAAATTCCGGTCTTGTTTATAAATCAACCGACGGAGGAATTACCTGGAATCAGCAGACTACAGGAACTACCAGGACTTTATATTCCATTTTCTTTACCGATGAAACTACCGGATGCATTGTGGGTAGTTTCGGGACAATCTTTACTACTACCGACGGCGGTGAGAATTGGAACCCTGTAACTACCGGGACAAATACTACCTTTGAATCAGTGTTCTTTACAGACGAGCTGAACGGATGGGCAGCAGGGGGCCAAGGAACAGGCGGAATTTATATTACCACTGACGGAGGAGACACTTGGAATCCCCAAAATGTATCATCACCCGTGCTTATGGATATCTTCTTTACTAATTCGAATAACGGAGTAGCCGTCGGATTTGAAGGAACTATTGTCAGAACAACAAACGGGGGAAGTAATTGGGATACGGTTTCTTCCGGAACAATAGTTAAGCTTAATGCAGTAAATTTCTATGATGAGAATAACGGGTTTGCAGTAGGAGATGTCGGAATTTTATTGTATACCTCCGACGGAGGGACGAGTTGGAGTTTAAAAAGCAATGGAACCGTAAATTGGTTATTTGATGCCTTTTTCCTTGATGAGAATACAGGGTGGGCCTGCGGATATTTCGGTACAGTTGTGAAAACAACAGACGGCGGAAATACCTGGACGGAAAGCAGCATTCCTCCCGGGTATTATTTATATAACATTCAATTCACAGACGAAAATAAAGGATGGATTTCAGGTCAAAGCGGAACTATTGCAAAAACAACAAACGGCGGAACAGACTGGGAAGTTAAAAATTCCAATACTTCTTGGGATTTAATCGGCTTAAGCATGTTCGATAGCACTACCGGCATTGTTGCCGGGGGACAGGGAACAGTTAAGAGAACCATCGACGGCGGGGAAACATGGGATACTTTAGCCAACCCGTTTCCATGGATAATTACTTTAAATGCAGTTTATTTCCTGGATGAAAACACAGTGTTTATTTTGGGTGCTCAGGGAACGATCTTCAAATCTACAGACCAGGGAGATAACTGGGATTCAATTCCCAGCGGAGTTACTGCAAATCTTTATTCAATGAAATTTGTTGATAATACTACAGGCTGGATTTCAGGCGCATCAGGCACAATATTAAAAACTACAGACGGCGGAGATTCATGGAGCCCTCAAACTTCAGGGACAAATTTTGCATTATTTTCAGTTTACTTTACCGATGCAAATAACGGGTGGGCGGTCGGACCCCAAGCAACGCTGCTGAATACAACAGACGGCGGCGATAACTGGCAGCCCGATTCATTATTCACCCGGGGATCTTTGGAAGAAGTCTTTTTCGTAACTCCGCAAATTGGATGGATTGTCGGCGACGGCGGAATGATTATAAAAACTACAACGGGAGGGGGAGGAACTGTTGCGGTAAATGAAAATACTAGTCAGCAGCCTAAGGGATTTAACCTTTCTCAAAATTATCCTAATCCTTTTAATCCTTCAACTAAATTAAAGTATTCCATACCAAATTCAGCATTTGTAAGGATTAAAATATATGATATTCTAGGTAAGGAGATAATTTCTTTAGTTAATGAAGAAAAAGCGGCTGGAAATTATGAGATAGAATTTAACGGAAATAATTTATCCAGCGGCGTATATTTCTATAAAATTCAAGCCGGCTCCTTCAATCAAACGAGAAAAATGGTTTTGCTGAAATAAGCTGCAAACCAAATTAGCTTTGGCAGGATGATCCCCGTAAAAGATTCATTAAGAGGTTGAGAAAAGATTCCGGTTGAAAGAATTTAAACAGGTGACGACGCAATGCCCCGCGCTTTCAATTACTATTTTAAAACATGAAGGAGGTTTCCATGATTCAATTACCAGACATCTTCAGGCATAAATGGTGGGTGCCTGCTATTCTGTCTATTATCATAAGCGTCGCTTCGTGCCGCCAAGAGAATCAGCAGGCTAAGGAAAAAGTTAGCTTCCGGCAGACACAATCACAAGAGATAAGTTCTCAACAACAATCAACTACAAAGGAGAATTCAACTATGGCTTTCTATTTAACTCGGTTCAGCTATACGCCCGAAACCTGGGCCAGAATGATGAAAAACCCTGAAGACCGCCGTGAGGCCGCACGCAAATACATCGAGTCGGTTGGAGGTAAGCTGCACGGCTTCTGGTATGCCTTCGGTTCATATGACGGCTACAATCTTTGGGAAGCACCTGATAATATCTCGATGGCCGCTGTCGGCATTGCCATTACCGGCGGAGGTGCGCTGTCAAAATTAGAAACTATACCGCTGCTAACGGTTGAGGAAACAATCGAGGCTCTTCGGCGTGCCCAGAAGGTCGGCTACCGCTCGCCTGGAACGAAGTAGAGCAAGTGCAGGATACCAAACGCCGTCAATATAATCGCTGTTCTGCTTTTTACCTGCGGATTGATGAATGCATTCCTCCGCACGGGAATTAGGTATTACAGTGTTTAAAAAAATTTTCGTTCTTATTTTAATGCTGTTCCAGTTTCTCGGTTGAATTTAAGGGAAATAATTTAAGCAGCGGCGTTTACTTCTATAAAATTTCAAGCCGGATCTTTCAACGGCTAAAAAACTGAGATAACCGAATTGTCTTTGCAGACTTTATAGAGCGGGATGTTCTCCCGCTTTATTAATTAATTAACTAAAAATTTTAGATAATCGAAAATGGAAAAGAAAAACTATATCTTCATCAAAGGATATTCTCCAGCGAAAAAAAATATTAAAACAATAGTAGTCAGTACGTTTTTTACATTATTAGTTGGACTGGCTTATGCACTGCTTTTCGAAAGTTTTCACCCGCATGTAGTATTTAATGCGGCACTAATCGGATTTCTAATCGGTTTTTTAGGTTCAATGGCCGAAGTTTATTTTTTCCAGACCTGCGGCAGCAAATTCAGGTTTTCTGTTCTTTTAATATCCAGGACTCTATTTCATGTAACACTTATAGCATCTGTAATAACATTAGTTGCTGTTTCCCATACAGCGTGGATGAAATCAATTTCTTTTTGGGAAGCTCTTAAAGGTGAAGAGATGTTCCGGTTTTTCACAGGCGGTCAGTTTCTCAGAATCTTTGTTTATGCAGTTTTCTTTGGTTTTCTGATAAATTTTATAAGACAGATAAATAAGCTGCTAGGACAGAATGTTCTTTTAAAATATATAACCGGCAAATATCATCAGCCGATTGAGGAAGAAAGAGTTTTTATGTTCCTGGACCTGACTTCCTCAACATCAATAGCCGAAGAGCTTGGCAATGTACTTTATCATAAATTCTT
>JBLNGL010000735.1:0-3547 GCA_050264735.1 Ignavibacteria bacterium
GTAATTCTTTTAAATTTTGGTTCGGTATTCATATCATTAAGATATTTTTATATTCCCCAATTTAGGTATTCAAGACCAAATTATCTTTTGCAGCGAAATTAATGGCAAAATTAAAATAGGATTCGAATCCTTTCCGCAGAGATTCGGCAAGCGTATTATAATCAATTTCCTGCATTAAAATCTCTTTTAGATCGGTTGTCCTGTTATTTATCTCTTCTTCTATTTTTGGAACGGCGGTGCCTGAATTTTTTAAATAAGCAGCAATATTTTTATGAAATCCCCCGCATAATATTGAACCGTGCTGCAGTACGGAATTCTTTAACTTTCTTTGTGCGCTTCCAACCAGTTTTTTGCCTTTATATTTTATTTCACTTTTTGCCGATGCAGCAAAACAAATTTCTCCTAGATCTTTTTTATAAAAACTGCTTAAATCAGGTTCAGCATTTTCAAGCTGCGCGCGGGATAATCTTTGATCAAAAATTTGAAGACCTTTCAGAAGGGCACAATTAATTTCATGGTATAAATTTTTAAAGGAAAAATCTTTATCAACCGGATAAATTACAGAATATGTTAATTCTTCAGAATGAAGGATAGCCCTGCCGCCGGTAGGTCTTTTTACTATATCAATACCATCTTCAGCAGCTTTTACAGCATCAATCGAATTTAAATCCTGGTGGGCGCCGATAGAAATACAATATGGTTTCCAGCGGTATAGCCTGAAATATGCTTCATCAAGCCCGCAATTTTGAGCAAGCTGAATATCGATATTCATATTTGAACAACCGTCTTTAATACCGGTATTTAAATACTTCCAATTCACTTGCCGATAATTCCCCTTTTACTGTTATTTAAAAACTCAAGAACTTTTTTTACATACTGGTTTTCACCGAATTCAGCAGATATTTTTTCTTTTGCCTGTGAGACATTTAAAGAGTTGTCATAAAGATATGAATAAGCTTTTTTCAGGGCTGATATATCCTCATTTGAAAAACCTCTCCTCCGCAGTCCAATTACATTTAGTCCCGAATACTTAAGAGGGTGATGGCCGGCTAAAATATAAGGAGGCAAATCCTGTGTTATTCGGAATCCTCCGCCGGTCATTGAATGTGCTCCCACTTTACATAATTGATGCACCGGCGTTAATCCCCCGATTATAACGTAATCCTCGATAGTACAATGGCCCCCGATCTGAACGCCATTAGATAGAATTACATTATCGCCGACTTTACAGTCGTGCGCAACATGTGAATAAGCCATTAAGAAACAATTTTTACCGACGCAGGATTTTTTAGTTTCCTGAGTACCTTTATGGAGAGTTACAAATTCATGAATAATTGTATCGTCACCGACTTGAAAAACAGTTGGTTCACCGTTATAGTGTAAATCCTGCGGCACATGGGCAATGGAGGCGGACTGATATATTTTTACCCGGCTTCCGATTCGTGCTCCGTCATATAAGACTGTAAAAGGACCGATAGAACAATCGTCTCCGATTTCTACATCATCATGAATTATTGCATATTGAAATACCGTAATATTTTTCCCCAGCCGGGCTCTAGAGCTTACGATTGCGGTAGGATGGATATTGTTCATATTATTTTCAAAATATTTTGGAAGAATAATATTCCCCTATAAATTTCTTCTAAAGAGTTTTACTTGACCGGAAAATCAGCTATTCCCATTATTTTTTTGAACATCCCGGTCGACTACCCCGGCCATAAAATCTGCCTCTGCAACAAGCTGATCATTTACTATGGCTTTTCCCTTCATCATAAATATTTTGCTTTTTCTACTAGTTAATTCCACTTCCAAAAAAAGCTGATCGCCGGGAAGGACAGTTTTCCTAAACTTTGCATTATTTATCTGCATAAAATAAACAAGTTTTTCCTCATAATTCGGGAGAGAATTTAAAAGCAAAATGCCGCCGGTCTGCGCCATTGCTTCAATAATAAGCACACCCGGCATAACCGGCTGCCCGGGGAAATGCCCCGGGAAAAAAGGTTCATTTACCGAAACGGATTTTACACCAATTACTCTTTTATCAAGCTCTAGATGAATGATTTTGTCAACCATCAGGAATGGGTATCGATGAGGGAGAATTCTCTGAATGGCATTGATATCGAATACGATTCCTTCTTTTTTAACAAACTGGAATTTCTTTACAATCTTTTTCTGCTGATAAAGTTTTCTAACCTGTTTTGCAAATTCAACATTAGCTTTGTGACCCGGCCGTGCAGCTAATATTTGTGCTTTTATCGGTGCGCCGATTAATGCCAGATCTCCCATTAAATCCAAAAGCTTATGCCTGACAGGTTCGTTTTTAAATCTTAATTCTTTATTATTCAGAATTCCATTGTTCCCCAGGGATAATTTTTCTTTTATTCCGATCTTCTGCCTCATTTTCTCAAGCTCATCATCGGAAGAATTTCTATCTACGATAACAACGGCATTATTGATATCTCCGCCTTTGATCAAACCTACATTTGCCAGGCTTTCTACTTCACTTAAAAAGCAGAAGGTTCTTGCCGGAGCGAATTCAGATTCAAATTCTTTTTCCATGTTAAACATACCAGTATGCTGGCTACCCAGTGCAGGATTTTGATAATCGACCATAACCGTGACACGGTAGCCGTCTAATGGCAATGCAACAATATCAATCTGCTTTTCTTCATCATGGTACATAACGGTTTCATTTATAATCAAATAATCTTTAGGCGCATCCTGTTCAACAAATCCTGCCTCCGTTAAAATTTTCACATAAGGAAGAGAGCTGCCGTCGCCGACAGGCGGTTCAATTCCGTCTAGTTCTATTACGATATTATCAATCTGCAGCCCGACAATCGCGGCGAGAACATGTTCTACCGTATGAACCTTGGCTTCCCCCATTCCTAAAGTAGTGCCTCTTGAAATATCCACCACATAATCGCTTGTAGCAGGTATCTCAGGATTTCCGCCGAGATCCATTCGTTTAAATCTTATGCCGTAATTTTCCGGGGCAGGTTTGAAAGTGAGGCTGCACTCGGTGCCGGTATGAAGTCCAATCCCTGTTAATGAAACGGCTTTAGCAGTGGTTCTTTGAAGTTCCAGCATCTAATCATCCTGTTTTTTATTTGAATCATATTGGAAGCTTAATAAAAATCGAGGATGAAAAATAGCAAGATGAGAAGTGAAATACAATAAAGCAGATTTTTAAGATTAGACCGTGGAATCAATCAGGCAATGAATCAAATTATTACAAAAAATACCTTTATTAGCCGGATAATTTTTTTCTTTTCCATTTCAAATCTGTTTATTATTTTACATCTGAAGTTTACTTCAGTCTGAACCTTACAGGAAACAAACTTTCCTTTAAATTATGAAAGGAGAAAAGGGTGAAAATTTCTATATCCATTCTCGCATTAACAATAATTTATTTATTTCTGTACGGCTGCAGTGCGGACAATACTGTCACCATAAAAGACTTCTCTCCGAAGGGAGAAGTTGCCAATCTGACTACTTTTACCGTAAAATTTTCGGGAAATCTAGCTCCCTTCGATAAACAAAATAA
>JBLNGL010000736.1:0-3952 GCA_050264735.1 Ignavibacteria bacterium
TAAAATAGAAACTAATGGTGTTCTTAATTCATGCGGGATGTAATGGCTAATATTTTCACGTATTTCATCTAATTGTCTGCTTAAAGCCTGGCTTTTACTAAAACAGGTTTTGATAGACTGAAGCAAATCTTCCGGTGTAAAAGGTTTAATTAAATAATCATCAGCACCTAAATTCATTCCATATCTTAAAGCAGGCATATCGTTTTTAGCAGTCAGGAAAATAAAAGGAATTATTTTCGTCTTCAGATCTTCCTTAACAGTTTCAAACAGCTCATAGCCGTTCATAAACGGCATCATAATATCAGAAATAATCAGATCCGGATTTTCCTTATCAATTACTTTAAGTGCTTCCAAACCGTTTTCAACTAAAATAACTGAGTACCCTTCAGCTTCCAGCAATATTCTTATATTATCGCTCAGTTCCTTTTCGTCCTCAACCACCAATATTTTTTTCATCTTGTACCTTCCATTTTGTGCAAAAGTACTCAAATGATCTGGTCAATATTGAATTTATTATTTACGGCAGAGCTTTTCAGAATTAATCCTTAAATAAATATATCCTTTATTTTACCATCGGAATTTTAACCATGAATTTAGTTCCAATTCCTTCTTTGCTGCTGAATTCAATAGAACCCCCGTGCATCTCAACCGAACGGTTAACGATAGATAATCCCAGGCCGGTTCCCAGAACTTCTCCTACATTACTTGCCCTGTGGAAAGAATCAAATAAATGGAATTGATCTTTTTCGGGGATGCCTATTCCATTATCGGATATACTGAAGACTATGCTTTTTCCTTCAATAAAAACAGTGAATTCAATGATTCCTCCGTTTACAGAATATTTTATAGCATTTGAGAGTAAATTTGATAGGATCAGTTCTAATAACTTTTGATCCAGGAGAAAAATTCTGTCATCAATCATATACTTAAAGATCAGATTATGATTCTTAGTCAGGAGAACATTCATATTTGCCAGAATATTATTGCAGATATTTTCCAGATCTGCTTTACCTGGTTTAAAAGTGATTTTCCCCGAATCCGTCCTGCTGATTATGAGCACGTCATCCATAATTCCCGTCATTCTGCTTACATTTTTTTTAATTCTTTGAATTTGCTGGTAAAAAAATTCAGTATCCCATTTCAGACCATAGCGGTTCAATAAATCGGCAGACGACAATATAACAGAAAGGGGGGTCCTGAATTCGTGCGAGGCAATAGATATAAATCTTGTTCTCAACTGATTTAATTCTATCTCTTTTTTTAATGCCTGCTCCACTTTTTCTTCCGCTTCTTTTTGTTTTAATATTTCTTCTTTCAGCTTTTGATTAACTTTATTCAGCTCTTCCGTTCTGGTATTAACCAACTCCTGAAGGTGATCCTCTGTATTTTTACGTTCTGTAATATCTTCAACCATTGCAAGATATATATTAACATCCCCTTTTTTATCACGGATAGCTGAAGTCATGAGGTTTCCCCAAAATAGTTGCCCGTCTTTTCTCAGATATTGCTTTTCGGTTTTATAAACCTCCAATTCACCTCTTGATATCGCAATAACATTTTTATTGCTTACTTCAATTTGATCCGGAGCTGTTATGTCTTTAAAAGATAAATTTCTTAATTCTTCAACAGAATAACCGATCATACGGCAGAAAGTTGGATTTGCATTAATAAATTTATAATCAGGTGACGCAATTGTAATACCTATTTGTCCTTCCTCAAAGATTCTCCTGAATCTCTCTTCGCTTTCACGGAGAGCTTCCTCCGCATTCTTTCGGTCTGTAATGTCTCTAGTTACTGAAAGTATATACTTTTCACTGCCAATGTTCATAAGTACCGCCGACATCAGACCAATTCCAACTTTCCCATTTTTAAGCTTGAAGCCGGCTTCCATATTAATAACTTCCCCTTTTTCCATCAGTTCTTCAATTAATCTTTTCCGGTCATTTGGATCGGCCCAGATATTTATGTCAAGCGAGCTTTTCCCGATAGTTTCCTCAGCAGTGAAACCGGTGAGCGAAGTAAACCCGTCATTAATTTCTACAAATACTCCATCGTTCAGGCGATTAATATTGATTGAATCCGGTGAAATATGGAAAGCCTTGGAAAATTTTTCTTCGGATGCTTTTAATGCTTCTTCCGCTTTTTTACGATCTGTAATATCAAGAGCTGTTTCTATATAAAATTGTTCATCCCCCAATTCCATGATTTCCCTGAATAATAATGAAGTGCCTATCTTCCTGCTTTTTGTAAAAAAATTTGTTTCGTAGTTTTTTAATATTTTATCCCGGTGTAAAGCATTTATCATTTTCTCACGGTCTGAGGGGTGTGCCCAAATATCTAATTCAACAGATGTTTTACCGATTACTTCATTACGTTCAAATTCTATCCTTTTTAAGAAAGCATCATTAACATCAACATAACAACCATCTGAAACACGTGTAATAGTAATAGGCACAGGACTTGAATAAAAAATTTTAGAAAACTTTTCTTCACTTTCCCGCAGCGCCTCTTTCGCCCGCTTGCGAGCGGTGATATCGCGGGCTATTCCTGCCACGGCCGGTTTGCCGTTTATAATCATTCTAACCAAGGCTAATTCAACAGGTATTAGTCTTCCATCCTTACAAACGTGAATACTTTCAAACATACCGGTTTCATTACCAAGGATTTGAATACGATGGGATGCAATAGGAATTTCATCCGGTTGAATAATTTCAAATACTTTCATTCTTAGTAATTCTTCCCTGGAATAACCCAGCTGATCGCAGGCAGCATGGTTTACTTCGATAAAACATCCATCCTGCCCTGCAATGAACAGCGCATCAGGAATCCCTTCAACAATAGCGCGAAATTTTTGTTCACTTTCCCGAAGTGCCTCCTCCGCCAGTTTCCGATCTGTTATATCCTCAATTGTATGAACTGCACCGACCAGCTTATTCGCCTTATCCAATATGGGATCTACTGTTATATTCAGCCACCGCTGCCGAATATAAAGTTCTATCGTTTCCCGATGTAATGTTAATCTCATACGCGAAAAGGGGCATTCCGGTACCGGTCTTTCTGCACCTTGTACTATTTCACAACAATAGTGTCCCTTTAATTGTTCACTCGTCTTTTTGAATAATACTTCAGATGCACTATTGCTGCGCACTATCTTCTGGTCGGCATCCAGCAGCCATACGGCATTACTAACTGCATCAAATGTTGTTTCCCATTCACGCGCAGCATTCTGCATTGCTTCTTCTGCCCGCTTACGTTCTGTTATATCCAAAGCTGTAAAAGTAACACCTGCTGATTGATCCAGAGGGTTAATCGGAGCTGAGCTTAACAAGATATCAATAATTTTCCCATTCTTATGCTGCCATCGTGTTTCAACAGTCCCGACTCCGAATTCATTTATCTGTTTATATTTTTCTCTGCCTACATATTCGAAATCGTCATTACTTGGATATAAAATCCGCGAGGATTTTCCTATGAGTTCTTCTCTGGTATAACCGGTCATTTCACAAATACGATCATTAACTTCTATTAAAATACGATCTACGACCATTCCAATACCGGTTGGAGCTACACGAAAGATGCTCGCAAGTTTTGCTTCATTCTTTTTAAGCGCTTCTTCTGCTTCCATTCGTTCAGTAATATCCGAGATAAATCCTTCATAATAAATCACCTCGCCCCTTGTATTTTTAACAGCGCGTACATTCTCCTGAGTCCAGATATGTGTACCGTCCTTCCGATAATTTTCACAAATGAAGTTTAAAACTTCTCCCGTTTCTTCCAAAGACCGGATAAACTCTTTTCGCTCTTCGGGATTAACATATATTTGTTCCTCGATATTATTTACTTCTTGCACCATTTCTTCAGGCGAGTCATAACCAAACATTTTTGACATACCCGGATTTACTTTTAAAAACTTGCCTTCATTTGTAGATTGGAATATACCTGTAGTTGCATT
>JBLNGL010000737.1:0-4417 GCA_050264735.1 Ignavibacteria bacterium
CCCTACTGAATGATAATGTGTGGAATAGCTGTACTAATATGGGTTATATCGAGCTCCTGGCAGACAACAAAATAAAATACATACCGGAAAGTTTGAGAGATCCTTCGATCATCAATTCGAATCCGGATATGTATATTCCTCCGTCATCTGCTGTTGCCGATGAATCGAATATGGTAAAAACCTTTACTCTTTTACAGAATTATCCAAACCCGTTTAATCCGGTCACAACAATTTTGTATTCGCTTGAAAAACTATCCGATGTGAAAATCAGTGTGTACGACCCCCTCGGGCACGAAGTGGCAATTCTAGTTAATGGTATAAAACCAGCAGGAACGAATAAGGTTTATTTCGACGGATCAAACTTGAGCAGCGGTGTATATTTTTACAAATTGCAATCTCTGGGTAAGGTCATTTCGAAGAAAATGGTTCTAATAAAATAAGGAAAATCTTCCGGTAGGTTTTGAAGGAGATCTGTTTATTTTAATAAATTTGATTGAGAAAAAAAACAGAAGCAAAAATAGCAAAACCTACGGGGATTGAGGATATAAATCTATTGAGGGCACAGAGAAGAAGAGCTTGAGTCGGATGAGGATTTTTGGGGAAATTTTGGATAAACCCAGTTGAAGGCAGGGATTAGCAAGTGAAATTTATCTGTGCCTTTTAATAGAAGAAAATTATGTCATAAAAGAATTTTGTTCTGATAATTAATAAATAGAGGATAATTATATTGGAGCGAGCGTTCATATATGAATGATAAATTTACTGTAATCTTTTATTTCTTTTTTCTTTCATTTGTACCGTTAACTGTTACGAATTCTCAGAAACTGCAAAGCGATAATGGAGACGGAACCTACACCAACCCGGTCATTTATTCTGATTTTCCCGACCCTGATGTAATTCGTGTAGATTCAGTTTACTATATGGTCTCAACCACCATGTTCATTTTTCCAGGAGTAACTATACTTAAATCCTATGACCTGGTAAATTGGGAATATTGCAGTAATGCAGTCCAACGTATGGATTTTAGTCAATGTTACAACCTGAATGGGTGCAACAGATATTCTCACGGTCAATGGGCAACCAGCTTAAAATATAATAATGGCAAATACTATTTACTGTTTATTACACTTGATGAGGGTGGATTTCTGGTTACCGCAACAAAACCTGAAGGTCCCTGGCAGATTAAGAAATTACCGCGGGGATTTTATGATCCTGGTTTGTTCTTTGATGACGATGGGAAAATTTACGTAGCTCACGGATATAGCAATATTTCCATAACTGAGCTTGATACAAATTTTACAGCTAAAAGTAGTGATGTTTTAGTTTATACCGGTGATATCCGTCCTGGTCTAGAAGGCGCCCACGTATATAAAATTAATGGATACTACTATTTATACTGCACTTACGGAGGCGGAGACGGATTCCAGGTAGCCCTGCGTTCACAAAATATATGGGGCCCTTATGAACAAAAAATTGTTATAAGAGATAATGGAAATTTAGGGACAGGTTTGCACCAGGGAGCGCTTATAGAAACACAAACAGGTGAATGGTGGACAATCATCTTTCAGGACGGCGGGGCATTCGGGCGTTTTCCTACTTTACAGCCGGTTACATGGGAAGATAATTGGCCAATGGTTGGTGTTAATGGAAAAGGCGTTGTAACCTATCAGAAACCAAATGTAGGAAAGGAATATCCGATTACTATATTGCCTGCTTCTGATGAATTTGATAGTACTAAGCTGGGAATGCAATGGGGATGGAACCATAATCCCGATCCGGCAAAATGGTCTCTAACCCTGAATCCGGGTTACCTTAGACTTTCAACAACCAGGGTAGCATCCAACCTGCGTGACGCACAAAATACCCTCACCCAAAGAATCTTCGCTTATTATTCTAAAACTTTGCCTACTAATGCTGTTGTTAAAATAGAAATTGACAACATGATAAATGGCGATGTTGCGGGACTTGCTGTTTTTCAGGATCCGTATGCATTTATTGGAGTTAAGAAAATTGATAGCCTGAAATATGTTACAATGGTAAATAATGGTAAAACTATTGACTCAGCATTAATAAATACATCTGCAGTATATTTAAAAGCCCAAGCAAATTACGGTACGAGCAGGGCCTCTTTTGCGTATAGTCTCGATAATGATTCATTCATAAAACTTGGGAATAATCTTTCGATGCGGTTTAATCTTTCTGTTTTTACAGGAAATAAATTTTGTCTTTTTAATTATGCTACAATGGAAATGGACGGATTTGTTGACTTTGATTGGTTCAGAATAGATTGGGGTCCCTTAACAGGCGTAATCCCTGAAGAGAATCTTAAATATAATTATATCCCACAAAAAATTTATTTGGGACAAAATTATCCGAATCCGTTTAATCCAAGTACAGTCATCAGTTATCAGTTACCCATAAAAAGTAAAGTAACGTTAAAAGTATTTGATATTTTGGGAAGAGATGTTGCTACTTTAGTTAATGAAGAAAAACCTGCAGGTATTTATAAAATTATTTTTGATGCAGCAGGACTGGCTGGAGGAGTTTACTTCTACAGCTTACAGGCAGAAAATGTTTTGCTGACAAGAAAGTTTATTCTTATCAAGTAAATCCAAATAATAGAATTTTCTTAAGAGTTGGGATATAACTTGATTGCAGAGAGTTTCATAAAAAGTAAAACTTGTACTGTAAAAATGAGAATCTGAGACATAATTTTTTCAGGTTTTTTCTTGATAATTTGAAATGTTTTTCATAGAATTAAAACGGTTCAATATAAATTGTATATCGTTTAGAAGATTCGTTGAATTTCAAATTTGATTTTTCAATTTACCTGATAATCTCTTTTTTTAATTAAATAAAATAATTAGGAGGTAGTATTAATGATACGAATATTCTACAATCATCTGCTTTGGTGTTTGATGTTCATCAGTGTTATGACAGCTTCTTCAAATGCGCAAATAGTAACCAACGGCAGTTTTGAGAATACTGCACCGGCTGTTGTTGACACATATGCAGTTGAGGGCTGGTATATTGAGGTTAACGATGCCGTTACACCGGCTCCGGAGTTATCTGTTGTTGATGATGTTGCCCAGCATGGAACTCATTCATTAAGAATAGTAGTTAATGCAATAGGTACGGATCCATGGGAAATCCAACTTGTTGCAGACAGCCTCCCTGTTCAGCAGGGCGAAACTTACAGCTATTCTGTTTGGGCAAAATCAAGTGCCGGTTCCCGGGTTTATTTCACAATTGGCAATTATGCTTTCCAGGAATATGGCGCACTGCGTCCAGGTGCTGATAATGTTTCGACCGAATGGCAGCAGTATACACTGCAGTTTACGATAACCGATGCTCAGACAGTAATCAGGGCTCCGATCCATTTCGGCCTTTCACCAAATATCGGTGATACAATATGGATTGATAACATGAGAATATCGAATGTCGAAGATGCTTTAAAACCGGTAGTTATTGAAGCTGAATCGGGAACTATCGGTGCCGATATTGAAGTTCTGCAGGATGGAGATATCGACTATGTATCTACTCAAGTACAAAACACCGCTTTAAATCCCGGCAGTGCAAGGCGTATCATCACCTATGAAATTACTTTTCCGGATTCCGGAACTTTTAATTTTTATGCCAGGGTTCGCGTTGGCCCCGATGGATTTAATGATGACAGCTTTTTCTTCGGGAACGGATTTGGAACCAAGGATACTGTCAGTGATGACGATTGGATTTTTATGAATAACCTTGCTGCAGCAGGCTTTTCTGATTCTGCGGATGTGGTTTATGATCCGGGTGGACTCGGAAACAACATCTGGAAGTGGGTGAATCTTACGAAGAATCGTTATACCGGTGACAGCTCAGGTGCTTTTATTGTAGAACCGGACAGTCTAACAAAAATATTCCAGATCGGCAGCCGTGAAAACGGTTTGGATATAGATAAGTTTGCATTTGGCCGTGCAGATCTATATTACACTGTTTGGGCCTTAGATAATGAAGGGCCCGGATCAACTGTATTGCCGGGAAATGTATGGGAGGGACCGCCGCTTGCAACCGGCCAGCCGAAATTTGTTGGATCTGCATACAGTTCTGGTCAGGCACCCAACTTTGAAGCTTACTGGAACCAGGTTACTCCTGAGAATGCCGGGAAATGGGGAAGTGTTGAAGGTACCCGTGATGTAATGAATTGGGGCGATCTGGATGCGGCATATAATTTCGCTAAAGATAACGGTTTTTCCTTCCATTTTCATGTTCTTGTCTGGGGGGCTCAGCAGCCTGGCTGGATCAGCGCTTTACCCGCGGAGGAGCAGCTGGAGGAAATTACTGAATGGTTCCAGGCAGTTGCTGACCGATATCATGATATCGATTACCTGGAAGTTGTAAATGAACCTCTGCCTGGCCATAATCCGCCTGATGG
>JBLNGL010000738.1:0-4275 GCA_050264735.1 Ignavibacteria bacterium
CCATTCTTCCAGGTCTGCTTCGCCGGGATGCTCATATCTTGGCTCCACTGCAAAACCGCCTATATCGGTAGTCCAGTATGGAATACCGGATATTGAAAAATTTAAACCTGCGGAGATTTGAGCTTTTAAATCGTACCAGCGGGCAGCCACATCACCGCTCCATGTAGCCGCTGCATATCTCTGCTGACCTGCAAATGCCGAACGTGTAAGTATAAATACCCTGGTATTCGGATTTGCTTCACGCTGTCCTTCGTAAACGCATTTGCTGTTCATTAATGAATATGTATTAAGATATCGGGCGGACGTTCCCAGTGCTGTCGGACCAATCCGCAGTCTCCATTCATCAAAAGACAAGTTTGACTGAAGGTCCGGTTCAACCGAATCGAGCCACCATGCATCAAATCCTTTCGAGTACAATTTCTCATTTATCTGCTTCCAGTAAAGAGAGCAGGCACCAGGGCTGTAAGGATCATAAAACGTCGATAAATATCCGGGACCAACCCAATCTCTTTGTTCTTTTTCCACATTGCGCATATACAGCCAGCCGTTTTCTTTAAATTCATTATAATGCTTTGTGCCTAAATAAAATTTCGGCCATACAGAAATCATAATGTGTGTATTGAGTTCATTGTGAAGTTCATTCACCATGCCTTCGGGATCCGGATATCTTTCCGGATCAAATTCATGGCTGCCCCATTGATCTTCTTTCCAGTAAAACCAATCCTGCACTATATTATCGAGAGGTATTTTATGTTTCCGGAATTCTTTAACAACATCAAGTAATTCATCCTGAGTCCTGTAACGTTCCCTGCATTGCCATAAACCCATTGCCCATTTGGGCATCATCGGTGCTTTACCTGTAATTGTCCTGTAGCCTTTTATTATTTCATCGGTATTTTCACCATACACAAAATAATAATCGATCTGATCTGCAACCTCCGAATAGAGCGATAGATTATTTTGATAAATTTTATCTTCCGGCGTAAGATATTTTAACCCTATATATCCCCCGGTATGTATCCATTCGATTTTAATGGGGAAGCGCTTGCCTGGTTCCATATTTAGATTCACCATATGTGTCCAGGGCAGCCAGTTTTGTCTCCATGAATCAATAACAAGCTTTCCGTCAACCCACATTTTGGTATAACCCGAACAGTAGAGCCGGAATTTATTTATTCCCGGTTTTTCAGCTTCTATTTCACCGCTCCAGCGGACAGCAGAAACATTCTGCTGAAAGCCTTCCGGAAATGCATCATTTTTATCAATAAATTCATGCTCAATACTGGATTCCAACCTTTGAGAAAAAAGAGAACTAAAATCCAGATTTTTGAAATACTCTGCCGTAAGTCCGCCTTCTTTCCCATCTTTGCTGTAGAGCTTCAGCGATGAGATGGACTGATAATCACGTATATCTCCAAACTTAGTCCGGGAATTATTATCCCAAAGGATACCATAATTCCTGCTTGATACGAGGAAAGGTATTGCATCAATAATATTATACTGCCACAGATCAACATCATGCCCTCTATAGTTCCATAGATCATTCTGATGTGCGCCTAATCCATAAAACGCTTCGTCATCAGGGGAATTAAAGAGCTGCTGAATATGATAAGTGCTCTCTCCCATCACATCAGCTGCCGTAATTATTTTCCCTCCTCCATTTTTTTCATGCAGGATTAATTCACCTTTAGCATTGAAAAAGGAAATTTCGCCGTTTTGCTTGTCAATTTTTATTAATAATTTAGAAGTAATTAGCTCTACTGAATTATCTGTTTCTTTTATAGTCCACTCAGGCGGCTCCCATGAAATTTTATCAGCCATTAAACTTTTTCGAGTTGAAAATGAATCTCTCGGGGATGCTATTACGCGGATTATATTTTCAGAGCACACTTGTATTTTTAATAATCGGGGATCAGTATCTTTCTGTTTTTTAATTTCTAAAAGAATCCCGTCTTTCTCTTTTCTAATCTCTCCTGCAAACAGATTATTTAAGAGAAAGCTGCCGAAGATGAATAAGATGCATAATTTTAATAACATACTTAAATACGATCTTCAATGATTTTATTAAAACCCCCTAATCATTCAATTATTTTTCAGCTTAATTAATGAATTAATGAATTATAAATTTACGTGCAGAATTAAATTTTCCTATTTGAGCTTGAAGAAAATAAATTCCCGTCGATAAATTATTTAAGTAAATTTTTTTACTAAAAAATCTGCTTGTCTTTATGTCCGAAGTTCTGAATACTTCCTGACCGAGGATATTATAAATTCTGATACCGATTTCACCGTTGTAATGATCATTTAATTGCAGATTAATAACTGATGAGGAAGGATTGGGATAAACTTTAATTGAATTTAGTTGAGCAGTCTGTTCATTTGATACACCTGTTGAGATGCCCGGAACCAGTTTAACTTTTCCAAAATAGTCGGCATTTTGCCAGTGTAAATTACCCGGAGAAGGCTCCCAGACTGAACCGTACATATTGTCACGCTGACCATCCGGGTCATCATTATCGCAATAAGCAATAGAGAGCCCCATAACTTTATTTACAATCAATTGCACTCTGGCAGTATCTTTATTGTTTTCCATATAAGTATCGTTATAAACTATTAAAGAAAATTCGAAAACTACTGAAGTATCACTCGTACTATATTTTGAGAATTCGGGAAAATGAGATGCATAATTCGGACGGCCGCCGGCCGCCATGTCGTCAACAAAAAGTTCCGAAGTCGCTTCGCCGGGATCAGGGAACGGAGCATACATATGGTATGCAAAAGCATTTTCTGCATTCTGCTGTCCGCTATCATACATATGCAATCCGCCGGAAGCATCTTCGTCAATAAAGACTTCGGTTATATCGAAGTTATAAATATCGGCTGTAACATCGGGAATAAAACCATCGACAAAACTGTCGTCTGTTATCTCCACAAGAAAATACAATAAATTTGCTGACTCAGACCATGCAACCTTATAACGACCGGTGTAGTCAAACGAATCTAATGCATCTTCATAAGGAATCCATACTTGATCAATATTTTGCCAGGGCACATTCTGCCAGCATTGGTCATCACCGTTACCATTAATAACAGGGATCTCAGAAATATTTGGAGCTAAAACAGTATCGGCCTGCATATATTCTTTTAAAGAATATGCTTGATTGCAAATAAAAATGGTTAATAAAATAATTATGCTTTTTAAGTAAATAAGTTTTTTCATTTGAATCCCTTAGAAGAACTGATGCTTCAGTTTAATTCGTATTCATTCTATACTTTTATGTTAGACAGAATATTCAAACTCCGATTATAAAAGCTCATTTTACCAGCATCATTTTTCTGATTTGTGTTACTATATTGCCTGCTTTTTTTACCTCTAACTTGGCAAAATATACGCCTGATGATGCATTTAAACCGTTTATTCGGCCATCCCAAACAACCTTGTAAGTTCCTGTATTGTGAAAACCATGAACTAAAGTCTTCAGGTTTTCACCCTGACAGTTGTAAATCGATAAATCTAAATCAGCCGGTACCGAAACAGTATACTTAATGGTTGTTGAGGGATTAAACGGATTGGGAAAATTATTTTCTAAATAAAATTCAGTCGGTCCGTTATCATATTTATTTCCTTCTACCGAAGTTAAAGGTTCGGTAATTAATTCAATTCCACTCCCTGTGCCGAGGTTCCTAGAATATTTTTTATCTATCGGATTATTCCAATGTTCGTGAACCCCCATGCTTCTCGGGAGATAGGAACCGTCTGCTTCGGGATCATATAAAATATCCTGGGGCCAATTTAAGGAATCTGCAGCTTGATGAAGGAAATCATCAACTCCGGAATAATGCGGAAAATCATTACCGCTCGGATTACCCACATAAAATTCATTATACAGGAAATCAAAACCTACTGATTCAATAGCCACAGGATCTTGAGAAGCGAATATTGAAGCCGGATAGGAGTTATTGAACGGAGCAGTTCTCCATTTCCATGGAGGATCGCCGTAATTTGTCGAGCTCCATAAGCCGTCAATTAAATATAATATGGTTTTTCCTCCGAGATCTTTATGGCCAATAAAATCTACAAAAATCCGGTACTGGTTGTATTCACCATTGTCAACACTTCCATTACCCTCAGTGCACGGCAGGCTGTAATGAAGAGGAAAAGCGTTTCCGAGAAACGGGACAAAAGTGCCGAAATGGTTCTTGGAAGTGAGGCGAATGCCTGCCCGGGGACGCTGCTTAAAGACCGGTAGAATTATCATATAAGTAGCTACCTGA
>JBLNGL010000739.1:0-3429 GCA_050264735.1 Ignavibacteria bacterium
CATGGAACCTATCCATTTCAGCGGAGCAAGAATGGGTCTGCCAGATACTGTAGACTTTAATACCCTTTATGGGAATTTGTACGATCCAGTTTCGTCACTTGCAGATGAAAATGGGTTCAGGAAAGATTTTATCGATGCTATGAAGGAACTTAAGATAACCAACATGCGCTGGCCCGGAGGAAATTTTGTAATGGGCTATAACTGGCAGGACGGTATCGGACCTAAAGACCAGCGCCCCGCTCGTATAAACCTAGCATGGGGAGGGTTGGAAAATAATCATGTAGGTACAGATGAATGGATTAAATTAAATAAATCTATAGGGAGTGAAAATATTATATGTGTAAATCTTGGTCTTGCTACTATACAGGATGCACATTACTGGGTTGAATACTGCAATTATAAAAAAGGAACATACTATTCGGATTTACGAATCAAAAATGGACATCAGGAACCGTATAATGTAAAAATATGGGATCTCGGTAATGAAGTTGATGGCTCGCCATGGGAACTGGGATATAAAAATGCAGATGACTACGTCAAGATTGCAAGAGAAGCTGTTAAGGCCATGAGAGCTGTAGACAACACAATTAAATTTGTGGCATCCGGGTCGTCCTATTATGAGAGCACCGGTCAGTGGATTGAATGGAACCGGAAAGTGCTTACCGGGCTTGGTGATATGATAGATTATATCTCCATTCACCGCTACTGGGAAAGATCAGATGACTATTATACTTTTATGGGGCAGAGTGCAATGGATTTTGAAGAAAAGATTAAAATACCTGCTGCCGAAATTGAAGCTGTAAAAGCAATGAAGGATTTTAAAAATCCAATCTATATTTCGTTTGATGAGTGGGGAGTTTTTGGCAGAAACTTTCTATCAGTTCTGCCGATTGCCCAGTGTCTGAATTCTTTTATTCGTCATGCTGATATTGTTAAAATGACAAATTTTACTTTGCTTACTTCGCTGTTGGGGAGTGACAGAGAAAAAAGAACTTATAAGACGCCTTTGTTTTATGTTTTCAAATCATTTTCAAATAATTGTCTCGGCAGATCTGTTGATACTTATGTCGAGTGCGATACTTTTAATACCGAAAAATATAAAGGCATTCCTTTCCTTGATGTTACTACCACTTATTCAGGTGAAACAAACACAGCTTTTATCAATGTCGTTAACAGGCATAAAGATAAAACAATAGCCGCTGATATAATCAGCAGCTCTAGTGCATTTACAGGAAAAGCTGAAGCAAAATTAATCACCGTTGATTCGCTTGAAGAACCTTTTATGTTTGACAAGCGGGAGCAGTATCTGCCTGTTGCAAAAGAAATTAAAATTGAAGGAAATAAATTATCTTATTCATTTACTGCACATTCATTTACACAAATAAAAGTCGGAGTAAAAGTAAGCCAGTAGGAAGGACCTCGCATGAAAATACTCAGTGAGTCGCTAAAAAAAGCCGGAATTAAGAACATTTACTTTTTTTCGTAAGGAACAGCTCATGAATGGTCCTGGCGAAGGTGCCTTTACCAATCTGCTCCTTTGCTTTTTAAAAATTAAATCTTCTTTCATTGAAAAAACTTTTTATTTATACGGGAGAGAATACCTTGCCTTATCAACACTATGCAGAGAACTAAAATTATGAAAAACTTCAAAATGCTAATTATCATTTTTACTATAACTTTCTTTAATAATGTTATATGTAAGGAGAGTTATTCCTTTAAAAGTCCAAATGCTGAAATCTCTGTGGACTTTTGGCTTAATTCTGCCGGAGAACCTTTATATTCTGTCTCTCATTCAGGTTCAATAATTCTGAAGAAGTCAAAGCTGGGTATTACCAGAACCGATGATGATTTTTCTTCCAATCTTACTCTTGATTCGGTTTCTAATGAAAGTGTAGTTTCTGATAATTATACACTTTTGCATGGTAAGCGATTAAGATGCAGCTACACGGGTAACAAACGCGTCTTTTATTTGAAAAATTCAAATGCAAAAATATTCCAGATCATTTTCCAGGTTTCGAACGATGGTGTTGCATTCAGGTATCATTTCCCCGGGAAAATGGATTCAATCTTAAAAATATTTAAAGAAGTCTCATCCTTTCACTTTGACATTTCTGCAAAAGCATTCCTGCAGCACTGTCCGGATGCACGAACCGGCTGGTCGTTTTCTCAGCCATCTTATGAAGAATATTATAATATGAATATGCCGGTTGGTACGATTGCACCCAATCAAGCAGGCTGGGTAATGCCGGCGCTTTTTAATTTCGGAAAATACTGGATTTGCATCACGGAAACCGCTGTTGATACAAACTATTGCGGATCACGTTTAAGCCAATTTTCACCCGATGGCGAATACTCGATACAATTTCCGCAGCCGCAGGAAGGCCGGTCGGGTGAACCGGTTTTACCCGAATCGGTTTTACCGTGGTATACTCCCTGGCGGGTTATTGCAGTAACAGATAATATAACAGATCTGGTTGAATCAACCTTAGAAACAGATTTAGCTATCCCGGCAAGATATGATGTTTCGTCTTGGCTGCAGCCCGGTATTGCATCATGGAGCTGGGTTATTTTGAAAGACAGTGCAACTGAATATGATACTCAGCGTCAATTCATCGATTTTGCAGCTTCCATGAATTGGAGGTATTGCCTCATCGATGCTTTTTGGGATACTCAAATTGGATATGAAAAGATTAAACAACTCGCAGATTATGCCAAAACCAAAAATGTAAAAATTTTATTATGGTATAATTCGGCGGGCGATTGGAATACTACTCCGCTTACTCCCCGTGATAAAATGTTGACCGGCGAATCGAGACGTGCAGAGTTTCGGAAGTTGAAAGATATGGGCATTGGCGGTATTAAAGTAGATTTTTTTGGCGGCGATGGACAGTCTATGATGAAGTATTATATTGATATTTTAAAAGATGCAGCGAAATATAATCTTGCGGTGAACTTTCATGGATGTACTTTCCCAAGAGGCTGGTACAGAACTTATCCCAATTTAGTAAGTATGGAAGGTATCAGGGGAGAAGAATACGCAACATTTGCACAGTTCTTTGCTGATAATCAGCCTTCACATTGTACAATCATTCCTTTCACAAGAAACCTTTTCGATCCTATGGATTTTACTCCCGTAAACTTTTCAGGTATCCCCAATATAACTCGCAAAACAACCGGCGGTTTTGAAATTGCTTCATCTGTTATTTTTACTTCTGGTATACAGCATATTGCCGAAACACGTAACGGAATGGCTTCTGAAAAAGATTTTATTAAGGAATATATGAGATCTTTACCCGAAACATGGGATGATGTGAAATATATCGACGGCTACCCCGGAAAATTTGTTGTATTAGCTAGACAGAAAGGGGAGAGATGGTATATAGCAGGTATTAATGGGGAAAACTCAGAACGCAAAATAACACTGAATGT
>JBLNGL010000740.1:0-2939 GCA_050264735.1 Ignavibacteria bacterium
TTTTTTATTGTCACATCCTGAAACAGCTCCAATAAAAAAAAGCCGTGCTTCTTCCTCACCCCGCACTATTCTGACATCCAAATCAAATTTTTCTCTAATTTCATCTGCGATTTTATTTCCATTTGCCGAAATTCTGAAAGCATTTGTCGCCGCAACAATATTCTTTACACAATGAAATTCATCGATTTTCTTTTTGTAATCGGATAGAATCTCCATCAAGATCCTTCTCTTTTCTTTGCCGATTGGTTTTCCCGGGATTAGTCCTTTCCCGATTCTCGGGATTCTTTGTTCATTATACAGCGGAATAACATTTCTGCCGTGCACTTCAGCAATTAAAAGAATAACGGTATTGGTACCGATATCAATAGAGGCAACAATCATGATTTTTTTTTATTTTAATTTATTAAAAAAATTATCTCAATGAAAAGTCTCGGGCTCCTTTCAAAAACATTCCTTTTCACCTCAATTTTATTAGGTTCATTATGGATGGGAGGATATCTTTTAAGGCTGGTTGTATTTTATCAATTATTTGAAGCAGAAGAATTTGTTTTGAGATCATTTTTAAACATCGAAAATCTCCCGGGTATTTTCATGATTTTACGTTCGGCTGTTGCGATGACATTAATTCTTTTCCCGCTTTTTATTTTATCTTATATTTCATTTCTTTTTAGTTCCAAAATAAATCTGAAACAAAACGGTTGGCTCTTTATAATTACTATTCTAATCTTTATTACTTTACCGTTTGAAATATATTTAATGACAATAGATTACGATATTGTATTTAAAATCAATTATAGCAGCTTCAGAACTGATGATGTACTGAATTTGGTAATCAAGAGATTCAAAGTTTTAAGCAGCTTTCCGATAATTGAACTCATTTGTTATTTTAGTGTAATTTACCTGATGATATTTCAGCCTTTAAAAATAAAAAAAGCAGAATAATTCATGAAGATAAAGGAAAAAGAATTTGAAGAAATAATACAGGATCTAAAAGCTTTAGCAGCTCAATTAGGAGCCGAAGTAAGGTTTGAAAAAGGTGATTTCAAAGGAGGATACTGCATCCTGAAAGATAATAAAGTTATAGTTATAAATAAGCTTGCAAATCTTCAGAGAAAGGTAATGATACTCTCTGCTGCTTTGAAGGAGCTTGGAGTGGAACAAATTTATTTAACTCCGAAAATCAGAGAAGTAATTGAAGAAATGGCTGAAAACAAATGAAAATTATTGTAATTAACGGTCCGAATTTAAACATGCTGGGCAAAAGAGATGCGGATCATTACGGATCTCTTTCACTCGATTCTATTAAAGGAATTCTGGAAAAAGAATTCCCGGATATTTCATTCGAATTTTTTCAGTCAAACATTGAAGGGGAAATAATCGATAAAATCCAGGCAGCGGATAAAAAATACAACGGCATTCTAATTAACCCGGGAGGATATGCTCATACATCCGTGGCTATTCGTGATGCTCTGGCTGAATGCAAGGTTCCTAAAATTGAAGTTCATCTTTCTCATTTAGCAAACAGGGAAGAATTCAGGCAGAAATTAATCACGGCATCCGGATGCAGCGGATACATTTCAGGATTTAAGGAAAAAAGTTATTCGGCAGGAGTTTATTTGCTGAAAAAGCTGATTAAAGAAGAAGGACTCTAATGATAAAGGCGGTAGTATTCGACCTTGATAATACGCTTGTGGATTTTATGAAAATGAAAAAACGGGCTATCGAGGAGGCAATACCCGCAATGGTTGATGCCGGACTGGAAATTACTCCCGAAGTTTCGCTGAAAATTATCGATGAAATATATAAAGAGCAGGGGATTGAATACCAGCAGGTATTTGATGAATTCCTGAATAGAGTTTTAAATAAAGTTGACTACAAAATTCTTTCCGCAGGTATAGTTGCATACCGCAGGGCCCGGGAAGCTTCTTTAATCCCTTATCCTCATGTTTATTCTACTTTAAATAAACTTTTAAAGCTGGGTATAAAAATGGGGATACTCTCCGATGCGCCTGTGAAAGAAGCATGGCTCAGACTTGCATATCTAAATTTTCACCATATTGTTGATGCAGTTGTCACCTTCGATGAAACTGGGGTTAGAAAGCCGGACCCGGCTCCTTTTAAGATGATTTTGGAGCGTTTGAAAGTAAATCCTGAAGAAGCAGTAATGGTGGGGGATTGGGCGGAAAGAGATATTGTCGGGGCAGCCAAAGTGGGTATGAAAACGGCTTTTGCCAAGTATGGAGATACTTTCAATACCGAAAATCACAATGCGGATTTTCAACTAAATGACATTAGCGAGTTAATTGATATTATAGCTAAAGAAAACAGATTAGTAAATATTAATTAAACTATTCGTTTATAAAGAGTTCTTAAATTTGCTAATATAAAGAGTATTAATTATCTTTATTTAAAGCGATTAAGATTCTAATGAAAGAACTTTCAATAAAAAAGCTCTATTATTCCATTAGTGAAGTCAGCAAAATAACCGAAATCGAACAGTATGTTTTAAGATACTGGGAGACTGAATTCGAGCAGCTCAAACCCCAGAAAAACCGCGCAGGAAACCGGATTTATACCAATAAAGATATACAGCTTATTCTGCATATAAAAGCTTTACTAAGGGAGAAGAAGTATACTATTGAGGGAGCAAAAAAAATCCTTGAAGACTATGTACCTGAGGGAATTGCTTCTCAAACTGCCTCCCATTCTTTCAGTGGTGATTTTTCATCAGGTGAAAATAAGAAAGATAAGCCGTTTTTAAAAAAGGACCTTGAAGAAATAAAAGGGATTTTGGAGTTTTTGACCAGTAAACTGTAATGAGTAAACGGTAAACGGTACAACCGATTACTGTTTACCTGTGAAAGGTACAACCGATTACCGTTTACTTGCATTCGGAACGTGGCGCAGCCCGGTAGCGTACCTGAATGGGGTTCAGGTGG
>JBLNGL010000741.1:0-3267 GCA_050264735.1 Ignavibacteria bacterium
CAGCTTTGCACGTTTTACAAGATCGAAATTCATATCATCGTAACCAAATGTATCATTTGCACCGCAATGATGAAGATAAAATCTATCTATGCCGGGGATACAAATAGCTATCGTATAAGATGTTGACTCACCATCTACCGCTTTGATCCCTTGAAAGTGTCCTTCATGCTCCTCATACCAGCTGAGGATTTCTTTTCCAAAATCATCGTTGCCGATTTTTCCGATTAATTCGGTTTTTACTCCAAGCCGCCGGATGGAGACACCGGCATTAGTGACCGGACCACCTCCAACGACAACACACCCGCCCATATTGATCATCTTGCCGGGAACGAGTACGTCGGTCATCTTGTCCACTGTTCCTTCGATTGTAAAAGCAGGTATTAAGTCAAGACAAGTATGACCAGCTGCTACAATCTCAATATCTTTATTATTCAGCATTTAAGATCCTTATAATTTTGATTTAAACAACCATCATCAAATTTTAAATCATGTTAAAATTATAAAATATATGAATTAACAAGATTCTCCAACATTTCCTGACGAGCGCTCCGTTGAACAGGTTTATTCTGCTTGAGAACCCATTTCTCTATTTCTTCCAATCCGACTTCGCTGGCCATGATTTGTTTACCTATACCGGAATTGTGGCTGCTGTATCTTTCATCAATAAATTTGCTCAGTGCTTTATCTTCAATAATTTTGTTTGCAATCAGAAGACCTTTTGCAAAAGCATCCATACCGCCGATATGAGCATAAAAGAGGTCGGTCGGATCAACAGAACTGCGGCGGATTTTAGCATCGAAGTTTAATCCTCCGGTACCAAGACCATTCTGATTCAATATAATCAGCATTGCCATTGTGGTAGAATAAATATCAGTCGGGAACTGATCTGTATCCCATCCAAGAAGATAATCTCCCCGGTTAGCATCAACGCTTCCTAACTTACCGGCAGCAGAGGCTACGGCCAATTCATGTTCAAATGTACTACCTGCTAATGTTGCATGGTTTGCTTCAATATTTAATTTGAAATCATCGATAAGATCATATTCTTTCAAGAAATACAAACAAGTTGCTGCATCAGAGTCATATTGATGTTTGGTAGGTTCACAAGGTTTGGGTTCAATCAGGAATTGTCCTTTAAAACCGATTTTCTTTTTGTAATCAACTGCCATGTGGAGAAAACGAGCCATTTTCTCCAGTTCTTTTTTCATATTGGTATTCAATAAACTCTCGTAACCTTCACGGCCTCCCCAGAAAACATAATTCTCTCCGCCAAGTTCTTTTGTTGCATCGATAGCATTTTTTAGCTGTGCAGCTGCCAGAGCCATAATATTTGCATCGGGATTTGTCGCTGCTCCTTGTGAATAGATAGGATTGCTGAATAAATTTGCTGTTCCCCATAAAAGTTTAACGCCGGTGGATTTCTGCAGACCTTTTGCATACTCAACCATCTTTTCAAGATTTTTGCATGATTCCGAAAAACTCTCTCCTTCGGGAGCAATGTCGCGGTCATGAAAACAATAATATTCGACGCCAAGTTTCTGAAAAAACTCGAACGCTGCATCCATTGTTTCCTTTGCAGCATCCATCGAATTTGATGCTTTATGCCAATCTCTTTTAAAACTAGGACCGCCGAACATATCCGAACCATTCCCCATGAAAGTGTGCCACCACGCTACGGAACAACGGAGATGTTCTGCCATTGTTTTGCCGCCGACCTTTTGATCCTTGTTGTAGTATTTAAAAGCAAGAGGATTCTTAGAATCTTTACCTTCATACTTAATTTGTGTTTTTACATCTACGAAATAGTTACTCATTGTATTTATTCCTTCTTTTTATTATTTCTTGATAAGATTAATTTTTCTATTTATTACTTCCCTGCATTAGCCAATTTAGTAATTGCATCAAGAGCCGGTTTTGGTTTACAATTACGATCGAACAGCATGGGATGATCAGTACGGCCCCTTATGGGTACATAATTCCGCCAGGATTGTTTATCGTGGACAGCCCAAAACGTCACCCGGCTGAATTTATCCCGATGCTTAAGAAACATTGAAAATAATTCGGCATAACGCTTTGCCAATTCTATCTGAACAGAGTCAGGCAAAACATCGGGATAGGGATTGTGCTTTTTCTGTACTTCAGGATCAAAGGAAGAAATATCCACCACTTGTGAATCAACTGCATAAAACGGAAGGGCGCTTACATCCAGTTCGGTTATCATCAGATTCACACCGAGGTTTGAAAGAGGGATGATATAATTTTCAATATCCTGGATACTAGGCCATTCTATAAACCAATGTCCCTGAATACCGACGCCATCTAAATGAACATCTTTAGATTTCAATGTTTTAATAAGCCGAATGACACCTTCACATTTAGGTTGTATCTCATAATCATACTCATTGTAGTAAAGTTCTGCATCCGGATCAGCTTGATGTGCATATTCAAAAGCTTTGATTATATAGTCTTCACCAAGAATCTCGAACCATTTACTTTTTCTAAATTGGCCATCATCAGAAATCGCTTCATTTACAACATCCCAGCCGTGGATTCTGCCTTTGTAGCGGCCCACAACTGTAAAAATGTGATCCTTCATTCGTTCAAGCAGCGCCTCACGATTTAAGGAATTTCCGGCTTGATCCTGAAAAACCCAGGCAGGAGTCTGCAGATGCCATACAAGCGTATGACCGATGATATGCATTTTGTTCTTTTCACCAAGCGCAACAAAACGGTCTACTGCTTCAAAATTATATTTATTTGGTTCAGGGTGAACCTCTTCCCATTTAAGAATATTTTCAGCTGTGATTGAGTTAAAATGTTTTTCTATAACCTCGGCGGCATTTGGTTCTTTACCTAAAATTTGATCTAAATTGAGTGCTGCACCAATATAAAAATCGTTTTTAAATGCCCCTTTTAATGCCGGTCTTCCAAAGCTGCCGCTAATGCCTTCGCGAACAAGCTTGTGTAAATTTGAAAAAGGAAACTCTGATATTTTCTTAAGGATTCTCATTCTATATAACAATTTCTTTAAATGGTTTTCTCAGACATTTCCTGCTTGTCCTGTAAATGCGAATCTATTACAATGTTTTTCAAAATATAATAGGATTGCGAATCCGTGGAAGGTCTTGGATTTTTAAAATTTGGTAAGTTTTCTTTTTTTGTTTTTTCGGCGAATATGAGTTGTTTTTCTTTTTCCACAAATGATATTTTAGTTAGATAGATCAAAAAGAAAACCCGGCCGATCTCCCTAGTAATTAGGATATTTTT
>JBLNGL010000742.1:0-7285 GCA_050264735.1 Ignavibacteria bacterium
GAGAACGGTACACTTTATAACCTTCAAACTTCGGATCGTACTCGCTGTTTGTCCCCCAAATGAGAGTAACTTTTTTATCATCGGCAAATGATTCAACAACAGGTGGAGTCGGAGCTTTTAATGGTTTCCAATCATTCTGATAAAGAGAAATTGCCCGCTGAGAATTTGTTTTTATTTCCTGTTCAGTTGCACCGAATACGGTTGCAAAAATTAAAGTATCGACTTCACCAGGGTCCAGTGTGAACTTATCCGATCCGAGCACCTGAAGTCCGTCGGCTCCGGTTCCGACATAATAACCCGGACCACCTTCCTGAACATCCGGAATTCCGTTTCGGTTAAAATCATCGTCAATCCCATCGCCGTCGCTATCATGCGGATCATCTTCATTTAATAAATTCCACTGATAGTACATTTCAGGATTCCCACCGCTTCCTGAATTTGTAGTTTGTCCTTCCCAAAAATGTGTTGCATCATAAGTGTTAACTTTACCATCACCACCGGGCATTTTTAAAATAACAACTCCTCCCCATCCTATTTCTTCCGCGGTAAGTGTTCCGCCGCCAACCGGATTTTCTTCATAGCTATTATCATCCCATCCATAAGCCAGCTGAAGGTTTGGATCGTAATAATGTCTATCATCATCCTGCCCTATTCCCTGGATAAAAGCAGGAAAGAAACTGAAGTCTGTATGCACTCCCATAGACATATCAACAATCGGTTTGTCCGTAGGATTTCTTACAATAAACACCCAAACGATAAAACTTTCATAAAGTGAACCTTGCCAAGCCATACTCCTCATCATAAGTTGAGTACGCAGCCAGCGTGTTTGGCTTTCACCGGAACCGAGTTGATCGGTTCCACCCCAGCCAAACATATAACTAAATGATTCCTGATCGGCAATGGTCTTTCCATCCGGTCCGGCACCGGGCCAGCCTGTTTCAGGATCAAGCAAAATTGGAACAGTCGGAAGATTAGCATTTGTTATTATCTCTCCTGACATTCCATCAACAGGATAGTAATTTGGAAATGAAGAAGGCCATGCTGCCGGCCAGGAAGATTGATCAGTACTGATACACGCTTTGGTCGGATTTACAAATTCGGGATAAGGAGCGAAATGTTCTTCATTCCAGAAATCCGCAGGACCTTCATCCATTGTTCCATCGAGGTAAGGGAAATTCTCCGGATTTACTCCGCCAACAACCGCAGGATCTTGAGGAAATGGCGCACCCACAACAACAGCGACACATGTTCCATATTCTTTGCTGCTTCCTTGCGGATATTCAAACGAAGGAGGCCTGGCATTATTATAATTTTGATTATTCCCATCGCACAACATACCTGCATTATTAAAGATTGTGGCAACTTTATTAATGTCAAGCTTATTCCAACGCTGGTAATCCATTGGATTATTTTGCTGTGCACTTACTCTTAAAACCAATATTAATAAAATTATTAATGCAGGTTTGAACACTGTTATTTTCTCTTTGAAAATCATAAGATTAATTCCATATTTTTATTCCCAACCGGATAGTTCTTCCGGGACCATACATAGTAGGATTATTTGTATAATCGTATGATGTAGCCTCATTAGCATCCTGCCCGGCAACTCCTGAATCGGCATAAACCCACCAAACATTTCTATCGTTGGTAAGATTTGTAATTTGGAAAAACAATTGCTGCTTAAAACCAAAAAAGTCGAAGTTCTTGAAGACGTTTAAATCGAGTGCGTGAACAGTTGGTGACCGTTCGCCGTTAGGATCGAATGAAGAACGTGTATAAGGAAAACCTGATGCGATACTGCCATATAAAGAAAAACCAAAACCATTATTCATTTCGAAATGAATATTACCTTGAAAGACGTGAGGCTGATCCCAATTTGCCGGAAATGTTCTCGATTCGTCAGTTGGTCTTTCAAATAAAATCGAAGTGCTGACAAGCGTATTTGATAATGTATAATTGAAGAAAGCAGAAAAATTATTTGAAAAATGTTTCTTCAATGAAAACTCAATTCCTTTCACGGTTGCGTAATCAATGTTACCCATCTCCTGGAATCTCTTTCCTTCGGTCGTTTCGTTAAGTATAATTCCAATAAGATTATTGGTTTTCCTATAAAATGCAGTTACGTCAAGAGAGACAAAATCACTAAGCATCGTCTGGAGCCCGAATTCGTAATTAACTGTTTTTTCAGGTTCAATCATCGAAGATGCAATCGGAGTATTTTCTAATTGAGGATTAGGTCTATATTCACCTGTTGCCTGAACATAGTAAGTTCCCTGAAATACTTTGTAATAATTCGGGAATTGATAATAATGCCCGTAACCGAATCTTACAGCTGCTCTGTCAGCAATAGGAAAACTAATACCAAGTCTCGGTGTTGCATAAAATTCGGCTTTAGCATCCTCCATTGGTGCGTTTGGATTGCCATTTTGCGTTATATCAACCAGAACTTTACGGTTCGTATTTATATAATCAAACCTTACTCCCAAGTTGATAATCATACCCATGTCTTCAAATTCCATCTTTTCATTTATATAACCATCAATCTGATATGGTTTGTATGAATATTGTTCCAAAGCTTCGCCGCCATCCGGATTTCGCCTGACGTAATCCGTCTTGAGCAATTGAAGAGTTGAGCCCATAGAGAGGCTGTGGATTTCATTTATTTGCCAGACGTAATCGACATTTGCTTCCTTCCTGTTGAAATAAGTATCGAAGTAAACCCAGTCTTCCCCGACGATTGAAAACTCAGCGGTACCGTTCTGAGGAACAATGCTGTATTGATTAAGATCATCATAGACATGGGATTTAAATCCTCGTTCGTAATTAGCAACTGATAACTCGATGAAACTTCTTTCACTAATCAGATAATTCAATTTCATGTATGCTAAGTTATCATCAAGCCTGACCGGGGGAGTTCCATTTGGATTATATTTGAAGTAATGATTGTAAACACCCTTGTTAGCCTTTGAGATAAAACCGCCAAGGGTAAATTTAAGACTCGGAAGTGCCTGCCAAATCAATTTGCCGAAGTTAAATTCGGTATCATTAAACTGCATCGGAACATTTTTCGGTGTTCCGGTTTTGTCCGTACCTTCACTATTCACATATTCAGGGTATATATAACCAGATATGTATCCATCCGTACTATAAGTTCGATGAGAGAACACAAATCCAAGATTACTGTAGAAAGGTAATGCCGACGATAATGCGAATTCAACACTATAACTATTGTGAGAGATCGCGTCTGATCCGAGTTGATCTGTGAAAGTTTTTAAAGCGAATTTTGGGATAGTTGACATTTCAGATAAACTCGAGATCTTTACAACACCGGACATTGCCTCGCCATACTGAGGTGCAAAAGTACCTGTAAATGTTTCCATCGAACTGATTCCTAGTTCGCCCATCTGGTCGATATTAAAATCACCCCACAAAGCATCGCCAACATTAATTCCGTCCAGCAAGTAAGCGGCTTCATTCTCTCTGCCGCCTCTGAAATGCAACCCATCAGAAGGAATAGTAGCAAATTGACCGAACACAGGTAAACTGGAAATGTCTCTTGTTAAAATTTGTTTTGTCACTCCTGCCTGCTGAACAAGAACATCTTTTACTGTAGTTATCGGTATTTGAGATATTTCTTCTCCGGTACGTCCCTGCAATTTGCTTGTCAAATCTTTTTGAACCGGAGGAATTTTATAAGAAGTTACAGTCACTTCCTCCATTTCAATGGTTCCCGTAATTAAAGCAAAATTCAGAGTTATTGTTAAACCGGAAGAAATCCTAACATTTTCAATCAATTGCGTGTTGAAACCTACCATTTGAGCCTTAACATTATAATTCCCCGCCGGTATGTTTAGTATTAAATAATTTCCATTCTCATCGGTTGCATCTCCAAGCATTAAATTTTCTATGAAGATACTGCACCCGATTAATGGCTGACCATTACTTCCATCTGTAACAGTTCCGACTATCTTACCGCCGGATTGTGCAAAACCCTGATATGATAAGAATATAAGCTGAGCACAAAAAATTAATATGTATTTTTTCATGACATAACCATTAGTTTATAGACTATTAATAGTTATTATTTGTAATCGCCAGATACTTCAAACTTCCGCTCACTTTCGTACTGGTAATTCTGTTCATAGTGCTTGTCTCGATCACCTGAACAGTGGAATCCACCGGAGTAACGGCATATAGTAATTCTTCAGCAGAAGTTAGTTTCAACTGATCAACCTGGTACTCCCATTCAAGATGGTCGACAATTGAATTTGTATTTACATCAATTTTTAAAACACCCCCGATATTATTTCCGCCTGTTCCTCTGAAATATGCAACATAGTAATTAGCTGTTCCCATTGTCCCGTCTGTCAGATATTGGTATTCCAATTCCATCAGAGCAGCAGATTCTGACTCTAGATCAATAACGGAAAGAACATTAGAATTTGTACCGATCATGTAAAGGTATCTGCCGTCTTTTGTTATTTCTATGTCTGTAGGCCTGGTAGATAAACCTGAAGTAAAAATGTTCGACTCATTAAAATTGCCGGCATTAACCTTTTTAATATCGGAATTAATGGAACTGTAAAAGTAGAGTGAATTTTTAAGCGGACTATATGCTACATCTTTTGGTCTAAAATCATCAGGGAAGATAAAAGTGGTTTCTACAGTCAAAGAATTAAGATCAATAACTGAAAAAGATTTTGCCGAGAGATTTGTTACGTAAGCTTTCTGATTCCCGAATTCAATATTTGTCGGACCTAAACCAACCGGCAATTGTGTTATAACTGTAAATGCAGCAGGATCAATTACTGTTACCATTCCATCGGTGACTTTCAGATTAACAACAAACAAGTTATCCGAGTTTGGCTCAACTTCAATAGGAGATGTTTGATAATCTTCTGTTCCGGGAATAACTAAATTATCCTTGTATACATTAAGATTGCCTAACCTATAAATATAATTTCTATTTGATTTGTCCCTGACAAAAACATACGGAAAACCATTTGCAGAATATTGACCGCTTGTAAAAAACCAGCCTTTTTGGGGTACATCCTCGTCGACAGGAGATATAACAGAGTTTCCATGAATATCTTTTACTCCGCCTTTTAATGTAACTTCATAATATTCTGCCGGATTATAATTATTGGAGGGAGTAAAGATGACAATAGTATCGGAAGCTCCGTATGCAAAACTTCCATTAATTTCACCGCTTATACTTTCCACTCTAAGATTCGTTGGAAAACTATTTAAATCCATTGCTTCATTGAAATACATCGTTATCTGCTGGCTCAAATTCACATTCAGATTGGCATCACCAATATTAAAACTGCCAAAGACCGGGCGTTCTGTTTCCTCCGGCGCCGGCGGCATTCTATCGGGCATGCAAGAAATTAATATAAGCGGAATAATGAGTAAAAAAAGTAAATTGATAAACCTTCCATTCATATTAACACCATTATATATTCCTTAATAAAAGAATGCAGGTGCAGGATTGCTGCACCTGCTTGTAAAGTTTACTTCAAGAGCATCATTTTTTTAGCTGCACTGAGGTTACCGGAAGTAATTCTATAAATATAGACTCCGCTTACCATTTGATTGTTATTATCATCCTTACCGTTCCAAACTACTCTTTTTAAACCCGGAGTTAATTCCTGGTTGTTAATAAGAGTTGAAACTTTATTCCCGAGTATATCATAAATTACTACCGATACTACATCCGATACCGGATTTGAGAATTCAATTGTAGTTGAAGGGTTAAACGGATTAGGATAGTTGGAGACTAAACCAAAGCTATTTACAGCAGATGTATAATCATCAACTGAAGTTGGTATAGATTTGTCGCCAATTCTGCGTACGGATGCACCATCTATAAAATTATAATTGATGGCGTAGTACTCGCCGTCGGCACCACCCCATCCTTCAATAATTGTATTCGGTACATACTCTTCATTATCCCAATTTTCATCTCCTACTACATACAACCAGGGTCTTACATCAGTACCCATGTTAAGATGGGCTCTGGGTATTGCAATTTCAACTACATTGTCTTCCGTATTTTTGGCAAACATTGCAGAATCCCCAGGCAGTTCGGCAAATTCTTCGAAGGCACCCGCCCAATCGGCAACATACTTATAAACAGGCACCAGGTTGCCGGTAGAGTCGGGGTGCAGCGCGGCGCTGAGATCAACCATATAATCTACAGCCAGTCTCCAGAATCCTCCATACCCGAGACCTGTTGTATCGCCCCAATTAACGTCAAAGAAAAGCTGAAATGCGGATGAGTTTGTATAATTGTTATAAATTCCGGCAAAGGTTGCCGATGGATTTATATCAATTCTTGCATAAAGATATGTGGAATCACTCGTGAAATAAATATCCTGGACATCAAATTCGGGGCCTGTCGGCATGTCTCCTAATTCTTCAGCGGCTTCATCAACATCGGTAGGCTGAATCCCGGCACCAACCCAATCAAGCAGATCACCGTCGATTACGATTTCCGAAACAATCTGAGCGGCGTTATGTTCATAAACGGAGCCGCCGTACCAGAAATCATATTTTAACATATGTGTTCCGCCTTCAAGAGGCAATTGAGAGGCTCCGTCAGTCCATTGAAAATCTCCAACTGAATAAACCCAGGGTCTGAATTCACTTCCGAAATTAACAAGATCTCTAGGTACGGAAAATTCAACCTGATTATTTCCATCGTTTATAGCCATAGGAACCTGACCGAGAAGAACAAACTCACCCTCTACATAAGTAGGAATTCTTGCACCGGTATAATAATAGAGCTCGGCATATTTATTAGTTGAATCCGGATGCAGTGTGGGAGTTAAATTGACATAATAATTATATGCATTATTCCACCATCCCCAGTCGAAACCTGAAGTATCGCCGATTTCAGTATCAAAATATACCTCGAATACCGGAGGATTAGAGAAATTATAAAAGTTATTGAAATTTGCTGCATCGTCAAGATCAACTTTAACATATACATGTGAGGTATCGTGAGTTACATAAATATGCTGGAGATTGAAATCTACATATGTTTCAACTGATACATGCGCATAACTTTCCGCCGGTAAACCGTCATCAAGCGGGTTAATAGTCGCCCAGTCAAGCATATCTCCATCAATAGTAATTTGGGCATTGAGCTGCCCAAAGATGAAGAGTATACTAAGCAATAATAGAATTTTTTTCATGTTGCACTCCTTTTTTTGATTAATTGAAGAATAATTATTTTAGATAAATCAGCTTTTTAGAAAATAAATTGTCCTTTGTTCTTATA
>JBLNGL010000743.1:0-3690 GCA_050264735.1 Ignavibacteria bacterium
AACCGATCCAAATATATCGGATTTTCACAAAGTTTTTCATGAATCCATTGGGGATTTGATTTTTCAAAGACTCCTCCGATACCGAATGGGCCGGTCCGATCTACTGCCCACGATTGAGCACCTAATGTATGCTCTGCATCATGACGAAAATGGACAAATCCGCGATCTCCGTTTCGATTATAGACCGAATAAAAATTATTGGGACCATTGACAAATCCCGAAATTGGTGCATCGCCGTCGCCGCTAATAAAGACATTGATCATAAAATCAATGAGATTATCTACATCAAGCAGAACCTCATAAGCGGGATTACTGGTACCGTCAGGGTTCAAGCCCTGGACCTTATAATAGGCTTCAGTCGTTTTGAAACCTGCCATGGAAGCATCCCATAAACGGCGCCACGCTTCTAGATTACCATCAGCCGCCTCAATGTTGTAAGGGCGCCCAACACCTGCATCAACTTTTATAACATCATAGTCTTCACGATTTCCGCCAAAATAGGAAGCAGCAAAGGAGGCTTCAGAACGCTCCTGGGTTTCATACAACCCCCAATAGGTACCATTGATGTAGAGATGGTAATATCGAGTTCTGGTATACGGCTGTTCCATATCACGCTGCAAATCGCGACAGAATTCGTCACGAAGAAATGTATTTTTTTCCGGACCTTCTGCACCATAACTCCAGGAATAATTCATGGCTGTACGTAAATCTATTTTGTCATATTCATCGACACCTTCATCGCCGAATAATGGATATTGTAACTTAGGTTCACCATATTCTTTGGTGAAGTAAAATCGAAATGCGCGTTTGGGACAGGATGTAATCCGGCTATACCCACCGCGAATACGCACGCCGCAGTTAATTTGAAATCCTTCCGTTCCATCCGGATAAATCAATTCAATAGAACAAGGGCGTTCCCATTCTTCACCACGTTCCAAAGCATTGACATATATTCCTGCGGTTGGATCAAAAAGGTCCTTTAAATCCATAACCATAGAAAAGGTGGGAATATCAGTAAGGGCTGAGACAATTTTGTCTTTATATAGGCTGTTGTTACAAACCTCGGGATCCATACCGTAGCTAATAGTTTGGCCGCTGCTATTATTTATGCTTAACCAGCCAGGACCCGGCAGCAAGCCATCAGGGGATAATTCCACAACGCGATTAACAAAAATATAGGTGTGAGTTTTAACTTTTGTTGCAACTGTATCTGCCTGAATTGCCGCAGCCCGTACACAATAACCTGGTGCCCTGTCCCTGCCATCGGTACTCGAGGGATCTACATGAATCGTAACCGGTGAGGTACCCTGAATGGCGGTTGTTGATGTTGTCGGATCCGTACCATCTTTAGTATACTTGATTATCAAACCGGGCGGTGTTGATGAAAGAGTTAAATCAAAATTATTTTCGAAAAAACCGCGGTCAGGATCAAAGTGTAAAATTACTGCTTCAGAATCCTGAGCTAATGACAAACAGGAGAAAAATAGCAGCAGACTGATACTGTAATATATTTTATATATCACGTCAATATCCTCTTCCAAGTTTTTATGATTTTTGATCTAAGGAAATTATATGATTAAAACTTTTTCCCTATTCTTCCCTTTTTCAAATTACTCCTCATTTGGTTCCAAGAAATGCGCAGCAATAACCGGATGCGCTGTGTTCCATCTCCTTTATCGTTTTGCATTTTCCAAGCAGTTAAATATACTAATGGTAATGATTTATATTAAAAAATCCAATTAATAATTAATTCAAGTAAATGTATCTGTGTCATTATAATGCCAAATAATACTAATTCAATAATATCATTTTTTTAACAAGCAATAATTACCCTTTATTAATCTGATAAAAATATATTCCTGCCGGAACAATATCACCAGTTTGATTCTTGCGTTTCAAAAAATTCTTTGACTATTTTTGTTTGAATTCATATGCTAAATACTTCTTCTAAGGCCAATTGTGCAGTAAAATTCTAAAGATGATCTATATTCCTAAAATGATCCATATTTTTCCGAAACATTTGTTTCTAGGGATAGGACCTCCAATTTTTACTCAAATCGGTTATTATTTTAATTTTATATTTGCTAATCAAAATAAATTGTTTACATAAGTATTCAGGGTTTATTTTTTAAAAAATCCGCATTTTACTAGTATCTAAATGTTTATAGCTGATATTTTCTGTTTTAACGGTATTTGATCTCCCACTTCTCTTTTGTTTGGCAATGCTTTTGCGGGAATAGCGGTTAGTTCGGAGAATGTTCTTACCTTAGCCGAAATGATTTTAGCTAATAAATGAATAAAGATTACGAAATGAACTTAAAATTTTTGATATTTGAAATGGGAAAAAAATAATTTTATGTGAATGTTTATATCGGCGGGTAATTAGGGTGAGCAATCCTTAATGATCTCAATAAAACACCTCTTACTAAATTATTGAATGATATATACTCTTGCCGAAGATAACCAAATATAGAATTGAAGGTATACAACATCCTGGTAAAAAATTATCAATTCTTGCAGATAAAATAGAGCCGGCTGGAGTTTATGAAGTTCAATTTAACGGGAATTATTTATCAAACAATATTTATCTGTAGAGGTTAAAGACCGATAGTTATTTCGAAATAAAGAAAATGGTATTAATGAAATGATCTCAATAAATATTACCGAATATTACAGAGTAATGAAAAGTGCTGGTATATAAATAGATGTTTAAAAAAAATCGAATAGCAAGAGTAATTTTTCAAACCTTATATTTATTTATATTATTTGAATATAGGCATTATGCTTTATAATTACTTTAATCCCCGTTCCTTACCTTCCAAGACTTTTTTTAAAGCAATTTTTCTATTGTTAATAATTATTATCCTTATAATTCTGATACTTCCATTAAAACTGCCTTATAGTTTCAGTGTACCCGGGAAAGTCCTGGCTGCAGAAGAATGGCTTATGATTAAAGGCATGAATACTCCGTTACAAATACTTTTAAAAAATAACATAACCGGAACCAGTAAAAGCTATTCGGTTTTGGAATTTGAAAGGGGTGACAACGCTAAGTTTTATATCAATCCTCAAATTACTATTGGAAGTACAATTTCAAAATACGATACGATAGGATCAATTTTCTCTGACGTGCTTGAATTTAATCTAACTTCGTTAAAGGGAGAATTGAATGTTGCACATTCATTATTAAAGCAAAGTTTAAGCGGCGAGAAAGAATCATTAATCAAAGAGGCAAAAGATAATCTTGATCTTGCAAGTAAAAAAACAGAATTGGATAAAAAAGTATTCTTTAGAAAGCTGAAACTTCATGAAAAGGGACTTATTTCTGATGAAGAATTGGAAATTTCACAAACTACACTTGAGCTTGATGAAACGGCAGTAAAAGTTGCAGAAGCGCAATTACAGACTGTTCTTACCGGTGAGAAAAAGGAACAGATAGATCTAATAAGGTCTCAAATAACTGCACTGCAAAAACAAATCACTATTCTTGAGAAAAAATCGGCTGGTTATAACTTAATTTCGCCTGTAAACGGCTTTGTCAGGTGGATACCGGAGGGAGATACCCTGCTGATCATCTCAGATACAAGCGCTTATGCAGTATCATTTCCAGTTCCGCTTCTGAAAAAGAATTTCATGAATTCAAAAACATGCATAAAAATAATTTCAGGCGGGGACGAAATAACCGTTGAA
>JBLNGL010000744.1:0-4526 GCA_050264735.1 Ignavibacteria bacterium
ATTTATTCCGCCATTAGATGGAAAGAAAACTTGGATTGAAACCTTTGTTATCTACTTCATGAGGAATATATTGAAGGTTAATCAATACATGACCCCGGAGCTCCTCAAGAATAGGGTTTGAAGGAACATAAACCATCTCGCAGCTGTTATAAATTATCCTGAAATAATTCCAGCTTACCGATTCCAGTGCTTTAACTTTATAATATTTGGCATAGCTGGCAAAATGTGTATGGTATGTCGCAACAACCGGAATATTATGCCTCAATCCATATTTTACTGCTGCAAATCCTAACGGACAGGGGCTGTTTATATGCAGCAAATCCGGTTTGAATTCATTTAAACTGCTTTCAAAAGTTTTTTGAACTGCAACAGGGAGTCTATAATCCTTATAGAGTGGAAAAGTAATGGATGGAATTTCAAACATTTTGGTAGGCTGCGTCTCTTCTTCAGGAATAATGGGAGAAAAGAAAATATTTTCGATATTCCGCTGGTTTAAAGCTTCAATAAGCTTATATAAAACCCGCGTTACTCCATCATGCCCCGGCTTCATTGATCCGGCAAAATATGAAATTCTCATCTTTGAATTTTTCAATTTATCCCTTGTTTCTTTTTTCTATTAACAAAAATTCTAATAACAGAATCATAAGGCTTATTATGAAATAATTTGTTACCATATTATTCCCAAGTTTTGGTTCATTTGTTCCATTTGAATGATAAATTTTCTGGTAAATATTAGTTTTTTACAATTATTATAATATTACCTCATTATTAAATAAATATTAACCTTTTTAATTCAATTGAAAATAAATGGAGGTATTTAGATATTTATTTGACATTTTATCATATTTAATCTGTTTTCCTCATAATAATAGTTGGATAAATGATTCCCCAAGGTTTTAAGCAGGATATTTTAGATTTTCTTTTAAGGAAGCTGAAAATTCCTCATTTGGCAGCAAGGATGTTTAAAATTTCCAACAGAATAAGCGGATTGAACAGCAGCACTCTGCCTACCGAGCTGATTCCTCTTAATTCAATACAGCTTTCAAGAGGATTGCTGAATTATGCCTTAATTCAAAGTAAAATCAATACTGTTCAGGAGAAGAAAGGCTGGATTTTTCCCTACTGGATAAATAAACAATATAATCCCTCCGATAAATCTTTTATTCCGCGATCACACTCCGGTCTTTCGCTGAATTTAACCCACAGAAATTGGACTGCAATCGGTAATCCGGATTGTATAGTTGAGCCGGTAGTCGATCCGCGCGGATTACTGACTCCGTTTCCAAATGCCTGGTCTATTGATACCTGGCTGACGGCTGATGAAAAAATATTTTTTCCTTCCTCCTCTTTGGTTTGTTCCCAAAAATTAATTGACGACGTACCGGTTGCAGAGACTGTTTTTCAATTTGAAGGTTTCACTCTAACTCTTATTTCATTCACTCAGAAGGATTTATTAACGCACAAAGCATCTGTGAAGAATATTTCAGGTTCAGCAAAAAATTGCTGCCTTATTATTTCAGTTAGACCTTTCAATCCTGAAGGCGTCGGGATCATTGATAATATTTCATTCGACCTTAACAGTAATAAATTTAGAATTAATACGAATGAGCAATTGTATTTAAGTGAAAAACCAGATATAGTTCATTGTTCGAATTTTGAAAACGGTGATGCAGCTGAGATCTTGTACTGGGAAAAAAATAACGGAGTGGCTGACTTTTCTTCGGAGTGTCAATACGGATTAGCGTCTTCAGCTGCAGTTTTTAATCGTACTTTAAATGCTGATGAAAGTTTTACAATTCAAGCCTGCTGCAGTTTAGATAAATCATCGAAAACATTTTCAATTAAAAATGATATCCCATTTTCTTCATCTGTTGAATATTGGAATAACCTGCTGCAAAAAGGCTCCGCTGTATCTACTCCGGATGAAAAACTTAATTCGGTTATCAAGGCTTCTTATTCATCTCTTTTGATGTTGACAGACGTAGAAAGCATCACACCGGGTCCTGTTACTTATCATCAGTTCTGGTTCAGAGATGCTGCTTTTATGATTTCCGCTTTAGATAAATTCGGTTTCAGCAATTTTACTGCACCGGTAATAAAGTCATTTCCCAAACACCAGATGCCGTCAGGTTATTTCCGATCCCAGAAAGGAGAATGGGACTCTAACGGGCAGGTTTTGTGGACAGTCTGCAATCATTATTTGATCACTCAAGACAAAAAATTGCTTAAAGATTTATTTTCTTCTTTATATGCCGGAGTAAAATGGATTGAAAAATTCAGATTAACTCAGAAAGAATTTATGGGACAGCCTTTTTACGGACTCCTTCCGAAGGGAATAAGCGCCGAACATTTGGGGCATGCCGATTATTACTTCTGGGACAATTTCTGGTCCCTATCCGGAATAAAATCTTTTATTAAGATATGCGATGAGATAGGGAAACAAACCGAAAAAACGTATGCCGAAAAATTATTTTACGAATATAAAAACCAAGTTGAAAAAGCTATCGATTCAGTAATGCGGAAATATTCCATTAAAGAAATTCCGGCATCGCCTTTAAGAAATATCGATTGCGGAATGATAGGATCTGTATGTGCAAGTTACCCTCTTCAGCTGTTCTCTGCCAAGGACGAAAAAATCCTTTCTTCCCTTGATTTTCTTTATGAAAACTTTTTTTACGAAGGATTGTTTTTCCAGCAGTTCATTCATTCAGGCATGAATCCGTACTTGACGCTTCATGCAGCTCATTCTTATTTGTTTGCGGGAAACCGGAAAAAGTTCTGGGAAATTTTTTCCTCTGTGCTGTCGAAGGCATCGCCCACTTTAAATTATCCGGAAGCCATTCATCCTTTTACAGGAGGCGGAGTAATGGGAGACGGGCATCATGGATGGGTCGCCGCGGAAATTCTTTCTGCAATAAGAGACGCTTTTATTTTTGAAAATGAAAAGGTGAAAGAAGCCGTTCTTCTGCAGGGAATTCCGGCCGAGTGGTTTGATGTTAGTAATAAATTCAGCTTGTCTAACTCTCCTTTAACTTCCGGGACGATTTCCATTTTTATCGAGTCTTCCGAGGGTAAAATTATCATAAAAATTGATTTCAAAAAAAATCAGGGCATTGATTCCGAATGGAAATGGAAGATTAAGCTGCCTGTGCAAATATTGGAAGCGAGAGACGGTGAGGAAATTATTTCATTCCTGCCTCATGATGATTATGCGGAAATTACTGTCTCTCCTGCATCTTGTACTTTAACTTTCATAAAGGCTGAAATTTCGCGCCATTTCATCGAATCCACCTGAGTCTTTAATAATTTGGCAATAATTTATTAACCTTTTCTTAATACACCATCCTTAAATTTCAATAAAAAGTAATGCATTTTTATGAAATTAGCACATATATCTGATCTTCACCTCAATTCATTTTACAGAAATTCGAATATCAGAGGTATTAAATATTTGCTGAAATATGCCTTGAGCAGGGATTCTGATCACTTGGTAATAACAGGAGATTTAACGGATAATGCCGAATTGTCGGATTTAAAAATTTTAAAGAACTTGTTCCAATCATTTAACCTTCTCAATGGCGGGAGATTATCCCTTACCATAGGTAATCATGACATTTTCGGAGGAGTTCAAACTGCGGAAGATATTTTCTTGTTTCCTAAACGATGCAGCCGGATTGACTATAAAAGAAAAGTAAGCGAGTTCGTGGATTATTTTAATGAGGCATTTGAAAATTGTGTATACATCTCTAAAAATAATTTTTTCCCGTTTGCAAAGCTGATTGATGGAATTCTTATAGTAGGTTTAAATTCTAATGCAGAATATTCCCGGGTGAAAAATCCTTTTGCTTCAAATGGTAAGATAAGTGCAGAGCAGCTTGCTGAAACGGATTTTATTCTACGCAGGTTTAAGGAACTCGGCAGAACAAAAATTCTTTTGATCCACCATTATTTCAATAAAATAAAAACATCAAGCCGGAAACAGGCTTTCGGACTTTGGCAAAATATGGAAAAAGACAATGAAGCTCAGAAAAAAAAAGAAGCTTGTTCAATTTATTTAATAAGTACGGCGTTGATATTGTGCTGCATGGACATTATCATGAGAACAAGGAATATTATAGAAATGGAATTAGATTTCTGAATGCAGGAGCATCGGTTAAAAATAGCAATCCGGGTGAACTTCAAATAAATTTTATAGAGATAAAGAATGGTGAAATAATAACGGAGATTCATAAATTGATTTCAGATTCTTCCATTGTTGTTCATAGAGCCCTCAGGGAAAATATTCAGCCTGCTGTAGTTGAATTAAATGTTGCGGTGAACTATTAATTAAAATTTTTCTCTTCAATTAAATTTTTAACTTCTAAAATTCAGATTTAAAATGAAAATTGAACATTGAGCATTGAATATTGAAAATTTACTTTTTCCCCTTCTGTTGATCGATCCATTCCCTCGACTTTTCGGCTAATTCTTCAATTATATCTTCATCATTTTTACCTATGCTTTTCGGAACATGAAATGAATGATCA
>JBLNGL010000745.1:0-5775 GCA_050264735.1 Ignavibacteria bacterium
TTAAAAGCAAACCTGACCAAATCAAAAACATGAGGACCCAAATCATTTAAAGGATCACTTTTAAAGGACACCGGGTCCCAGCTGCTGTAGTTGCCCGTAAAAATAATTTCAGCCGAATGGACATTCAGTCCATTCAAAATTTTTTCTTTAAGTGAAACAACCGGCTGCCAGTACCTATGATTAAAACCCATTATTAGAAAAGCCTTGGAAGCGGACTCTGCTTCACATAATTCCTTTATCCCATCCATTGACAATGCCAAAGGTTTTTCAACCAGTACAAATTTGTTATTCTTCAGTAAAGCAGAAGCCAGCGGAACGTGTGAACCGGGCGGAGTGCTTATAACTGCCGCATCAACTTGATTTATGAAATCAGGCTCAATATCGCCGTACCTAGAGCAATTTTTCAATTTTCCTGAAATCAGGTCTCTTCTTTCCTTAACCGGATCTACAACCGCAGTAACCTGAACTTCCGGGTATTTGCATAAAGCAGGCAGATAAATTAATTCTGCAGCTCTTCCGCAGCCGACTAAACCGAGGTTTATCTTATTCAAATTTCTTTTCCATGTATTTTTTGCTCCCTTTCCAAAAACCGGAAACCCATGCCGATAATCCAAGGACAACTGCCGGTAAATAAAAAACTAATCTTAAGAACCCGGCCGGATTCCACTGCAGGGTTCGGACTGAAATATATACTAATCTTCTTATTCCGAACAGCAAGGCAAACAGAAAGCTGCCCCGGAATTTATTTTTAACTGCAGGCATCTTCAGGTTCAAATATCCTCTGTGAAATCCGAGACTGTAATTATGTTCCATAAAAGAATTAAACCTTTTTCTGCCGCTGTGCATCACAGATGCATCCCTGGTAAAAAAAACTTTTCCTCCGTTTTTGGCAAGAGCCTTCTGACTGAATATTACATCTTCACCTGTAACAATATCTTCAGGAAATCCTCCTGTTTCAAAAAATAGCTCCTTATTCATACCCAAATTGCAAGCCGGGAAATGCGTAATATTTTTTGACGGACGATGTTTCTGAAAATCAGGGAACTGCAAAAGATTATCAATGGAGGCAATCGGGTGAAAAGGATACAAATCAATCACCGGTCCTATAACAATTTTGTTACCATTTTTTAATGATGCATAAATATCAGAAAGCCAATTTGGCACCGGTACGCAGTCAGCATCTATAAAGGCTAAAAGATCCGATTTGGAATGTGCTGTCCCAATATTTCTCGCTTTTCCAGGATACATCTGTGTGTCACATGATATCAGAACTGAATTTTGCACAGAATCCATCAATTGTTTTAATTCAGGATCTTTTCCGCTTTCAACAACAATTATTTCAAATGGCTTATTAAAAATTTGTTGGTTAATCCCGCCGATGCAATTTGCTAAATCATTTTTATCTCCGTAAAAAGGGATAATTACCGCTATTTCCGGTGATAAATTATTTCTTTTATAATGGTAAATCATTTTAAAAATTCAATTTTGGATGTGAACTAATTGTTCTGAATTTTTCGACAGTTGAATAACCTTTTGTAATAATTCCGCATTTACAGCATCTTTTCGGACATAATCTCCTAAATAGATTTTTTGACCATTATATTTTTTTGTCATCCGAGTGTCAATTTGTTCATTGATTGGTACATACTCCTGACGGAAACGTCTATCCGAATCAAAATCGGCACGGTAACCCCAAACTCCGTGAGTATGTATAAATGTCGGTTTGATCGTTTCAAAAATGTAATCATAAAAATCTTTTTGATTTTTTAAAAGTGTTTTTGCAATAGTCTTATCAACTAATCCACCCAGGTCAATAATTCTTAACTTTGAATAAAACAGAGTCCCCCCTATGTCAGGGAGAAGCAATGAACCGTTTTTTATATTCAGGATGGAAGCATAATTATCGAAAGTTTTGGCATATTTCTGTTCAACCATTAAAAAAGGGACAGTCGGTTTTTTTCTGAATTCATTAGTTCTCTCGGCGAAATCAATTACACTTGGTCCAAGAAAAATAATGATTAGCGCAGCGGATAAATATTTGGTTGAATTCCGCCATTCGATTTTCTGAATTATCTTTTCACTTATTAAAAACAGATATGCATATAAAAGGGGATAAAAAGTTGTGGCAAATCTAAGCTCTCCCATCCAATCAGGCGGAAGTAAAACATAAATTGCGGCCGAAAAAAATAAAACTAACAATAAAGCAAAATGCTGTTTTGTAAAATTTTTTAAGTATATCAAATAAACTGTAATGATCAGCAATGCTGTTAAAACAAAAATTCCAAAAACCGGAAAAATGCTTTCAAACAATTCATAAATTCTGCTGTACGTTTTCGGATGTAATAAAACCAAATCTATAAAATCTTGATAGGAAGGTCCGCCTTTTGAATAGTAGGTATTTGGGAAAAAATCATTATAATAATTCAACTTAAGTAAGAAAAAACTGCCGAATAAAAGAATAAATACCGAAGCATAAACAAGAAGATTAAATAATGTTTCCTGCGGAGATTCTTTTCGTAAGAAAATATCGAATAATAATATAATTAACGGCACAAAAAAGAATAATATTCCCTCGGGACGCGTCATTGCCAGCAATGCCGTACAAATCGCAGTTAGAATTGCAGTTTTCAACTTCATATTCCTGCCCAACCCAATCAATTGATAAAGGAGCAGAAGAGTTAGAAAAACATAGAGTGGATTTTCCAATCCGGATGATGTCCATACAACAAAGGAAGTATTCAAAGAAAGCAGAGCCAAACAGATAAAAGTCAAAATGATAGGAACCGATGACATTTGCCGAATTATTTTAAAAAGAGTGATAAATGAGAGCAGTACAAACAATATGCTGATTAGTTTAGGTACATAAACCGGATGAAAAATATTGAGCCGGAAAAACGGAGTAAAAAGAAAAATCCATGTATAACTTGAAAATCCTTCTACAGGTTCAAGTCCAGGCTGTGAGACTAACCCATAACCTTGTGCAAAATTCCTGGAGTATGAAAATGCAATTCCCGCATCATCAATAATCCAATCGCCAAAAAGCAAAATATGAATGAAGTAAATTATAAATGGAATTCCTACGACAAAAAAAATTTTAGACGGTATTAATTTCAGCGTTTTGGCAAAAATCATTTGAAGTCAAAAAGGTTGTTTAATAAACTTAGAATACCACGAACTTGAGCAGATATTGTTTTGAATTCTCCTTTAAATAATTCTTTAACTGCAATTGTGATTATTCTAGCCGGCAAGACGCAGCATAGAACTAAAAGCTGAAACAAATTGCTGTGTTTCTTAATCAGGTAGAAATAGTTCTTAGATTTTGAATATTCATATTCATTAATAGCTTTGCCTCTTCCTTTTTTTCCGCCTTTATGATAGATAACAGCTTTGTGATTATAAAAAATTTTAAATCCTTTTTGTCTTGCTCTTAATGAAAGATCGACATCCTCCCATCCGTAGGGATTAAATTTTTCATCAAAGATTCCTACCTGATTAATTAATTCTCTGCTTATTAGGCACAAACCGCCGCATGATGAAATAAAACCCGGTTTATCAAATTGTCCTTCATCCTTCTCCCCTCCCCCAATGTTGGTTATTTTTCCTGAAAATAAATTAACAGACATGCCTCCGGCATATCCGATTACTCCGGGAGTTTTCGACATCAAACATTTCGGGGCAACAATCCCGATGTTCTTATCTTTATAAAAAGAACAAACCATTTCCGTCAGAGCTTTTTTATCGACAACTATATCATCATCAAGAAAGAGGAGGTATTTATAATTAAAATTTTGATCTGCATACTTTATTCCGACGTTCCTGCCTCCTGCAACTCCCAAATTTTTTTTACTTTCAACCAGATGAACATCAGGGTATTCCGATTTTATTGCTTCTGACGAACCATCAGTCGAACCGTTATCAACAACTATAACCTCAATTTCAGGATATTCCAGATTGAATATGCTTCTAAGGCAATCGAGGATGTCATTTTTTTTATTGAAATTCAGAACGACTATTGCGATAAGATTATTTAGATCCATGAACTGTAAAACTTATAATTTCCTCATTAAGGGTAAAAAAATCTATTTGATTCTTTTGAAGTAATAATCAATAACCTTGGTTTTTCCTTCAACCATTCCTTCGATGCTTGCATGAAGAGAATCGCTGCTGAGTTTTTCATAGATAATCTTTTTGGGAAAATCATGCCAAGGATTTTCAAAAATCGCCTTATTTTTTATCAGGCTTGTAAGCCTGAATTTTACCGGTCCTTCATTATGTTCCACAGTCGGTATATAAAAAATTTCATTGCCTATTTTTTCCAGCTTTACATTTTCAGCATTTGCGGTATCGCCATTCTGCACATAATAACTCATTGAAGTCATCAGGGTATCATTTTCTTTTTTCCATTCTTCAAAAATATTTTTATCCGGTTTTTCAATAATCCATTTTCCCTCAAGATAATAAAAAGATCCCATATTCAGATCTGAACCGGTTTGTGCTTTTAGAGAGAATGATATTACTAAAAAAACTGAAAATAAAAATAATTTCATGTCACGTCCTTACTGAAATGATTTAAATCTTTATTTTTAAATGACTTAGAAAAAGTAAATTCTTTAAATTCAATTAGCCCGCCTATAAAAGATGTAAAAATATTCCTGCTAAAAAACAAAAATGAAAGCGCCATTGAAACATCAGGTTTGACTCCATACTGGCCGAACAAAATCACTAGTGTACCTTCCCTAATTCCCAATCCGGCAAAAGAAAGCGGCAGCATAATTGCGAGAGACATTGCGGACCTAATCCAGCCGATTACCCAGATGTCCAGATTTATACCTAAAGATTTAGCAAAACAGATGAACGAAAATACACCTATGGCATGGTATGAAAAAAGGATTCCTAAAATTTCAAGATGATCTTTTAAACTCAGGTTTTGGAATTGAAGTATAGCATCTGCGAACTTCTTAATTATATCTTTTATAAAATGGGGGAAAGGAAAAATAAATAATATCTTAAGAATGAAATTCAATCCGGCCTTGCTTAATAAAAGCAAATAAAGACAGATCATAAAAAACAAAATCATTACTAATACAATAAGAAGCTCTTGATTCCCCGAAGAGTAAAAAGTTGGAAAAGAAAAAACAATTCCCAGAAAAACAATCATCAGTATTTCCAAAAAGCGGTTGAGCACAACAACAGCAGCGGCTGAAGATTTGCTGCCGAACTTAGTAAACTTATACCATTTTACTGCTCCGCCCGAAAGTATACCAGGAAGGAACAAGCCGTAAAAGCTGGTTGCAAGATGTATCTTTAATATTTCCACTACCGATAAATTCAATCCCTGGATCCTGGTAAGATATTGTGTTTCCAATGCAGATAAATAATTTATCGGGACAGCGGAAAGAAATCCAGCAGCAAACAGATATAAATCTGTATTGAAGATAGAGCTTAGTATTTCTTTAATGGGAACTTTATTAAAGAGATAGGCAAGAAGGATCCCTGAAAAAAGAATTTTCGCCAATAAAATCAGCTGCTTTTTCAGATTCATTATTGTCAATATACCCTTTGACTATCCACAAAATCAATTTTTTCCATTTCCTCAAAGGATAACGGCGGAGATTTTAAGCAATTGATATTTTCTAAAAGCTGCCGGCGATTTACAGCACGCGGAATAACAGTGGAAACGCCGCTAATATCTAAAACATACCGCAGTGCTGCCTGGGCTAAAGTACGGCCCGGTTTTACAAGAAACTGGAACAGCCTTGCATTTTCTTTTTTTTC
>JBLNGL010000746.1:0-2951 GCA_050264735.1 Ignavibacteria bacterium
AAACAGAGACTGCCGCAGAGGTTTTTAAATATCTTGATCCTGCAATCATTGAAAATATCTCCACAGAAATTACAAAGATTAAAAATATTCCTTCACAAAGAATAGATTCTATCCTTGAAGAATTTTATGAGATGATTATAGCAAGGGAATATGTAATTGAAGGAGGGGTGGAATATGCAGAGGTCTTGCTCGAAAAATCATTTGGAAAACCGAAAGCCATAGAGATAATTGAAAAAGTAAAATCGATTACCACTTTAAAAGGTTTTGACGTGCTGAAAAAAGCCGATTCAATGCAGCTTATAAATTTTTTAAACAAGGAGCACCCGCAGACAATTGCATTAATTCTTTCGCATTTAAATCCAAGTCAGACTGCAGGTGTTTTAAAGGAACTCCCTGAAGCATTGAGAGATGACGTTGTATATAGGATCGCAACATTAGGAAAGATATCTCCACAAACTCTCAAGCAAATTGAGAAAGTTGTAGATGAGCTTGCAGGAGTATCCATGTCCCAGTCTTTAAGTAAGATCGGAGGGACAAAAAGTCTGGCGGTTGTTCTTAATAAAGCTGCTTTAGGTTTAAGCAAGGATGTACTTAATAAACTTTCTGAAAAAGATCCTAATGTAGCCATTGAAGTAAAAAGACTGATGTTTATGTTCGAAGATATCATTCATATTCAGGATAAAGACATACAAAAGATCCTGCGAGATGTGGACAGAAAAGATTTAGCACTTTCTCTCAAAATTGCGGATGAAAAACTTAAGAATAAAATATTCTCAAATATGTCCGAACGGGCTGCCGACCTGCTGAAAGAAGAGCTTCAGTATATGGGTATGGTTAAACTTAAAGAGGTTGAAGGGGCGCAGGCAAAAGTAATAGATACAATTAAAGCGCTTGAAGATGCAGGAGAGATTTCTCTAAACCTGAGAGGAGGAAAAGAGGAAGTTTATGTCTGATCCTCTAAAAATCAATATTAATCAGCCAAATCTGAATTTAAAGGTAAACGGCAGAATTTATTCCGAGGAAGAAGCTTTCCTGGAAAATTTAGATCCTTACCAGAAGAAGCTGGAAAATGAATATGAATCAGGTTATAAAGAGGGATTTAAAAAAGCAGTAGAAAATCTTGAAAACACATACAGGGAGAGACTCGAAAAGAAATTTAAAGATATTCACCAAATAATCTCCTGTCTTAACGAAAAAATTGATTTATATGACCGGGAATTTGAAAGAGTGACTTTAAAATTATCTTTCATATTATCCGAGAAGATACTTCAAAGAGAGATTATGCTGAACAGTTCTGTAACTGCCGTCTTAAATGAAGCTCTCAGGAAAGTAATAGGATCTAATAATATACTGGTAAAACTTAACTCCGCAGACTATGAATTAATCTCTAGAGAAAGCAATAGAGTTATTCATGCCGATTCGTTTTCTAAAATAAAATTTGAAACCAATGACAGGATTGAAAAAGGCGGCTGCATAGTAGAAACAGAAATAGGCAATGTGGATGCCAGCATAAGCTCGCAGCTAAATGAAATGAAAAAACAGTTTGATTCAATATTAAATCCTCCTAAAGAATGAACGGAATGGAAACAGAAAATAAGCTAAAAACTCCGGGCTCAATAATTATCGAGCGCTTTAAGGATTTAATTAACAAAGCAGATTTATATAAGATGAACGGGAAAGTATCGGACGTCGTAGGCTTGGTAATAATTTCTACAGGTCCGAATGTTTCCCTGGGAGAGCTGTGCATTATTGTAGATAAATCCGGAAATGAAGTATGTAAATCGGAAGTAGTGGGATTTAAAGAAGGAAAAGTCTTATCCATTGCAATCGGCGAGATCCATAATATTTCCCCTTCATGCGAAATAATTGCTACAGGCAGAACTCTTTCTGTTGGCGTTGGAAACGGGCTTCTTGGCCGAGTAATAGACGGGCTGGGCAATCCGATAGACGGCAAAGGAGAAATTTTTTCTTCAGCTTCACTAAATATCTACAGAGAACCTCCCAATCCCTTAGACAGGAAAAGAATTTCCACTCCTCTTCAAACCGGAATCAGAGTGATTGACGGACTTCTTACGGTCGGCACAGGCCAAAGAATTGGTATTTTTGCCGGAAGCGGAATAGGCAAAAGTGTTCTGCTCGGGATGATCGCCAGGAATACAAATGCGGATATAAATGTTATCACTTTAATCGGTGAAAGAGGGAGAGAAGTGAGAGAATTTATTGAAAAAGATCTGGGAGAAGAAGGATTAAAAAGATCTGTTGTAATTGCGGCAACAAGCGATAAGTCGGCTTTAATTAGAATGAAAGGGGCATTTATAGGAACTACCATTGCAGAATATTTCCGGGACCAGGGGATGAATGTTGTTTTAATGATGGATTCGGTTACACGTTTCGCTATGGCTCAAAGAGAAATCGGATTGACTGTAGGCGAGCCGCCGACTACCAAAGGTTATACGCCGTCTGTTTTTGCTTTACTTCCGAAACTGCTGGAAAGAGCGGGCAGCATCAGCAATGGTTCCATTACAGGCTTTTATACCGTGCTTGTAGACGGTGATGATATGAATGAACCGATTGCGGACGCGGTAAGATCAATTCTGGACGGACATATAGTACTTTCAAGAAAACTTGCAAACAGCGGTCAATATCCTGCAGTAGATCCGCTGCAGAGCTTAAGCCGTGTAATGCCGGATGTGGTCGATAACGATCACCGGAAAAGAGCAATGGCTTTCAATGAAATTTTATCAGTCTATAAAGAAGCAGAAGATTTAATAAACATCGGGGCTTATGTACGCGGGAGCAATCCTCAAATAGATCATGCCTTAACTAAAATAAGCAAACTCAGAGAATTCCTAAAGCAGGATATGAGTGAGAAGTCGAGTTTTGAGGAAGCAAAAAAACACCTATTTGCATTAATTGAACAGCCGTTATAATATTTTATGCCGAAATTCCTG
>JBLNGL010000747.1:0-6854 GCA_050264735.1 Ignavibacteria bacterium
AAGCGATCTTAGCACCATAGGCAAAGCATTACTCGATGCCGGTTTTGCCGTCGTTACTCCCAATCACCGTTCGAGTATGGATGCAAAATTCCCGGCGCAAATACACGATATTAAAGCAGCGATAAGATTTGTCCGGGCTAATGCCGGGACCTACCAAATTGATACTTCTTTTATCGGAATAACAGGAAGCTCGTCAGGCGGACACCTTGCCGCACTAGCAGGAACTTCCGGATTTGTTAAACAATATACTTTCGGCTCAGCAGCTGCCGATCTAGAAGGAAGTCTCGGACCGGATACGGCATACAGCAGTTCGGTCCATGCTGTGGTTGACTGGTTTGGACCCACGGACTTCCTGGTAATGGACTCGTGCGGAAGCAGCCTTGTTCATAATGATCCCAATTCTCCCGAATCAAGCCTGATTGGCGGGCCTATTCAGGATAACAAAAATAAATGTGCGCTGGCGAATCCCATCACTTACATAGATTCAAATGATCCTCCTTTTCTTATTCTTCACGGCGATGCAGACCCGTTGGTGCCGCATTGTAACAGCGAATTACTTTTCAATGCTCTGCAGAATGCGGGTGTGACAAGTCAGTTTGTATTGGTTCCCGATGGTCAACATGGCCCCGGTTTGTTTATAGATCAATATTTTAAAATGATGGGTGATTTTTTCGCAACTGAATCCGGAATAACTAAAGTTGATGCTGGGGAAGGAAGCGCGCCGGCAAAGTTTTCAGTCATACACAATTATCCGAATCCATTTAATCCGGCAACTACAATTACATTTACTCTCCCGGTAAAATCATTCGTGACGCTGAAAGTTTTTGATTCTTTAGGAAAGGAAGTGACGAATCTTGTTTCCGAAGAAATGCAACCGGGTACATACACACGGCAATGGAATGCTGAAGGAGAGCCAAGCGGTACTTATTTTTATCGTCTGGAGGCAGGATCGTTTACCGAAACGAAAAAACTCGTTCTCATTAAATAAGTCAACGGCATCAGAACACAAACACTAACAATCATATGGTTGAAACAACTATGAAAAAACTAATTCTATTGATTTCAATCCTAAGTCTTGTCAGCCTGTCTGCTCATCCACAAACTTTGGGTAAACATGCTCCGTCTGGGTTTGACAGTGTACGTGCTGATATAGTATACGGAAAAATTGATACAGTCATTTATGATTCAAAAACAGTTGGTTCTAAACGTAAAGCCATTATTTATACCCCACCCGGGTATTCAAAAAACAAAAAATATCCGGTGCTGTATCTTTTACACGGTATTGGCGGAGACGAAAAAGAATGGCTGAACGGAGGTCAGCCGCAGGTAATATTGGATAATCTTTACGCTGAAAACAAAATTGAACCGATGATAGTTGTTATGCCCAACGGCAGAGCAATGAAAGATGACCGTGCTGTCGGAAATATTTTCGACAGCGTTAAAGTGCAGGCATTCGCATCCTTTGAGAAAGATTTATTAAATGATTTAATTCCTTTTATAGAAAAAAAATACAATGTTTACGGAGATCGGGAAAACCGCGCCCTAGCCGGCTTGTCGATGGGGGGCGGGCAATCATTGAATTTCGGATTAGGCAATCTCGACACCTTCGCATGGACAGGCGGATTCTCATCTGCTCCTAACACCAAAAAACCTGAATTATTAATTCCTAATCCTGACGAGGCAAAAAAGAAACTGAAATTGCTCTGGATTTCGTGCGGCGACAGTGATCGTTTGATAATGTTTAGTCAGCGCACGCACGATTATCTGAATGCAAACAATGTCCCTCATATTTTTTACATTGAACCCGGCGGACACGATTTTAAAGTCTGGAAAAACGATTTATACTTATTCGCACAGCTATTATTTAAACCGGAAGACGCTTCAACTTTCTCTCAATATGCCGTGAACAGTGCAGCCGCACCGAAAATGCATAGCGATAATGGGGACGGAACTTATACTAATCCCGTAATAGCCGCAGACTTCCCGGACCCGGATGTCATCCTGGTTGATGATACCTTTTACATGGTTACAACTACCATGTTCATTTTCCCGGGTGTTACAGTTCTTAAATCCAAAGATCTTGTAAACTGGGAATATTGCAGTAATGCTGTTCCCCGTTTCGATTACAGCCCTTGTTACAACCTGGATGGCTGCAGCAGGTATGGTCATGGTCAGTGGGCGACAAGCTTAAAGCACAATAATGGAAAATTCTATCTGCTGTTCATTACTCTTGATGAAGGGGGCTTTATATGTTCAGCAGATAAACCGGAAGGTCCCTGGGAAATAAGAAAACTACCCAAGGGATTTTATGATCCCGGATTGTTCTTTGATGACAACGGAAGAATTTATGTAGCTCACGGATATAACACAATACATATTACTGAACTTGATGAGAACTTTGCTCCTAAAGGAAAAGATTCTTTGGTTTTTACCGGTGATATCCGCAGAGGACTTGAAGGATCTCACGTTTATAAAATTAATGGTTATTACTATCTGTACTGTACATACGGAGGTTTGGATGGATTTCAGGCAGCGCTTCGCTCAAAAAATATTTACGGACCGTATGAACAAAAAGTAGTAATAAGGGATACCACGAAAGGGACAAATTTCGGTATTCATCAGGGAGCGCTTATTAAAACGCAAACAGGAGAGTGGTGGACGATGCTCTTTGTTGACAGCGGACCATTCGGACGTTTTCCGTCATTGCAGCCGGTTAACTGGGTGGATGACTGGCCAATGGTTGGCGTTGATGGGAAAGCAGTTGCAACATACAGGAAACCAAATGTTGGAAAAGAATATCCGACAAAAATATTACCAACCTCAGATGAATTTACAAACACAACTTTAAGTATGCAATGGGGATGGAATCATAATCCTGATTCATCTAAATGGTCGCTCACCGAGAATCACGGATATTTAAGGCTCCGGACAGTCAAAGTTGTTGATAGTCTGCAAAAGGCCCGCAATACACTTACGCAAAGAATGGTTGCATACTATTCCGATAAATTGACTTCCAATGCTACTGCTAAAATGGATTTTGAAAAAATGAAAGAAGAAGATGTTGCGGGTTTAGCCGTATTCCAGGATCCTTATGCATTTATAGGAATAAAAAAGATTAATGGAAAGAATTTTATAGTAATGGTCAATGACGGAAAAACGATTGATTCTACTGAAGTACAAGGTTCTACAATCTATTTCCGCGCAAGTGCATTTTTCGGCTCAGGTGCAGCCCCTTTATATGGTGGAGATACAGTTCCGGGGAGCGGCAATGCTTTCTTTTCATATAGCCTCGATAATAAGTCCTTTATCAATATCGGAAATGAACTCAAAATGAGGTTTAATCTTAAAATCTTTACAGGAAATAAATTTTGTCTTTTTAACTATGCAACAAAAGAAACAGGCGGGTATGTAGATATTGACTGGTTCAGAACAGATGCAAGTTTGAAAAACTGAAGCGCATTTATCTATGATATCAAAACCAAACCAGGAAAAAGACATATTATCTTCGGTTTGGATTTTTAGTTTAACTTCTATAATTAAAAAAAACAGAAAATGAAATATAGAATCTTACTGCTTGTTATTTGTCTCTTTGCAAATACCCTTTCTCAAACTGATACTGTTTCAATCACCGTAGATATCACAAAAGATAAAGGGCCGATGAAACATATCTGGGCATGGTTCGGGTATGATGAACCTAATTATACTTACATGAAAAACGGGAAAAAGCTTTTATCGGAAATAGCAGATTTAAGTCCCGTCCCGGTTTACGTTCGGACTCATAATCTAATGACGTCCGGTGACGGAACTCCTGCACTTAAATGGGGCTCCACCAACATGTATATAGAAGACAGCCTTGGTAACCCTGTTTACAGCTGGACAATTGTTGATAAAATATTTGATACTTATAGTGAACTTAAAATGAAGCCCCTTGTAGAAATCGGTTTCATGCCTGAGGCACTTTCAACCAATCCCGACCCGTACCGGCATCATTGGACGCCAGGCGGCACCGGAAAGCTGGAAACAGGCTGGGCTTATCCTCCTAAAGATTATAAAAAATGGGCAGAGCTTATTTACCAATGGGTAAAGCATTGTGTAGAACGCTACGGCAAAAAGGAAGTTGAAAGCTGGTACTGGGAAGTCTGGAATGAACCGGACATATTTTATTTAATGTCTTCTGAAAAATTAAAAGATTACTGCATGATGTATGATTATGCTTCGGATGCAGTGAAGCGTGCATTGCCGACTGGCCGTTTCGGCGGTCCGCATACAACCGGCGGCGGTGCCTGGTTTTTAGAGCCATTTCTCCGGCACTGCTTATCTGATACTAATTATGCCACCGGAAAAATCGGATCCCCGCTTGATTATGTAGCATTTCATGCAAAAGGCTCCCCTGACCTTGTAGACGGAGTCGTAAGAATGGGTATGAAATCACAATTGAGTAATATAAAAGATAATTTCTCGGTGATTGCTTCATTCCCCCAAATTAAAAATCTCCCGGTTATAATCGGGGAATCCGATCCTGAAGGATGTGCAGCCTGCGGCGTGATGACACATCCTCAGAATGCTTATCGCAACGGTACACTCTATTCAAGTTACACGGCTGCATCTATTCCCCGTATCTATGATATGGCTGATTATTACGGCGTTAACCTGATTGGCGCTGTTAACTGGTCGTTTGAATTTGAAAACCAACCCTGGTTTGCCGGATTCCGGAGTTTGGCAACAAACGGTGTGAATAAACCGGTGCTTAATGTTTTTCGTATGTTAGGAATGATGTCGGGTAATCGTGTTGAAGTTCCTGTAAACATGAGATATGATTTCAAAACTATTTGTGATTCAAGTGTTAGAGGTAAACAGACCGATATAAACGCTTTCGCCTGTAATGATAAAAATACAATCACGGTCTTGATTTGGAATTATCATGATCTGGATATTCAGGATATTGGTTCTCCGGTTGAGATTAACATCAAAGGAATACCTGCTGAGAAAGCCACGCTTATCCATTACCGGATAGACGGTGAGCATAGTAATTCCTATGAGGTATGGAAGAAGATGGGTTCACTGCAGAATCCAACGCCCGATCAAATTGTGACACTTGAAAAAGCAGGCAAGCTGGAAACACTTTCAGAACCTTCGGAAATAAAAATCACCAATACGAAAACAACGATAAAAATCCAGCTGCCGCGGCAAGCAGTATCTTTATTAAGGATTAGTTATTAATAGAATCGTAATCTTACTCGTATCGTAATCTAACTCAAAAAAACGTAGCCTGAAGTTTCGATTAAGATTAAGAGTACGATTAAGATTAAGATTACGGAAGCAATTTATAAAGCGGTGTTTATTTCTATTCAATCACCAGCGGGAACTACAAGCTGATAAAGAAAATGATTTTTACTAAATAATTGAAGTTCAACTTTATTATATCTTTGATCCATTCATAGCATCCTTATCTTTATAACTTCAGATTGCAAGGCAATTCTGCTAACGGGATTGCCTTTGTTTTTCTTCCCAAAAATTAATAAATGCTTCTTTCCGCAAAATCAGATATTGGTTATATTGCCACAATTGAATAGATTTTTTTACGAAAAAATAATTGAATCTCTTTAATGATCTATCTTCGGAGATAATATGCAGAAATTTTTTTTGTTTTTTAAAGTCAACCTTTTTTTAACAGCTCTTCTTTCCAGCCTTTCCTTCCCTCAAAAACTTCAATTAAATGACCTGGAATATTTCGAAACTCAAGGCGTTAATGTATTTGTCTTTAGCAATCAATATAATGGGATGTTCTTTGACGAAAAAACTGCCGGAATTGAAATTATTCATCATGGAGTTAGAACTGCTACAGGAGGTGCTGTTAGACTGCAAAATACACCTGAACAATGGGATTTAGTGCCGGCTGTAATTGAACGGAAAGTTGATAAAAAGAATAATAGCATAGATGTAGTATTGGGATACCAGGAATATGATTTTAATTCCAGGGTAAACGTATCGTCAAAAGATAATGGCATATTAATCAGCGTTTATCTTGATAAACCTCTGCCGGAAAAACTTGAAGGTAATGCAGGATTTAACCTTGAATTTTTACCGGCTTCCTATTTTGAAAAAACATATTTAACTGATGGAAAACCGTATGTATTTCCTTTGTATCCATCCGGACGAACAGAAGTTGAACCAATATCTAAAAAGATTCCGCAATTTGCCGGGCATACCACATTTGATGATAGAGGAAGGGATGAATTTATAGTGCCTGAACCTCTTGCAGCAGGTAATACAATTTCACTCGCTCCTGAAGATCCGGAATGCTTTGTAAAGATTGAATCCCTTGATGGAAAATTAATGCTTTTTGACGGGCGTAACCTTGCACAAAACGGATGGTTTATTGTTCGCAGTTTGCTGCCGGCAAAAAAAACAGGCAAGGTGTTAACCTGGTATGTTGAACCTAATGCAATTCCAAATTGGAAAAGAACACCCGTTATTGGGTTTTCACAGGTAGGTTATCATCCCGACCAGGAAAAAGTTGCCGTTATTGAATTGGATAAGAATGATACCCCTTTAAAAAAGGCATCGCTTTTCCAAGTAACGCAGGACGGTAAATATGTTGAAAAATTAGAAGGCGACGTGAAACCTTGGGGAAAATACCTTCGCTATAATTATGCAAGGTTTGATTTCAGTCCGGTGAAGGACCCCGGATTGTACTTTATTCAGTACGGCAGCCAAAAAACAAATTCATTTTCAATCGGTCCGAATGTGTATGATGATATATGGCATCCTACATTGGATGTCTGGTTTCCTGTACAAATGGATCATATGGAGGTGAATGAAGCATACCGTGTTTGGCACGGTGCTCCATATTT
>JBLNGL010000748.1:0-3477 GCA_050264735.1 Ignavibacteria bacterium
GGGTTTACTCCGAGCAGGGAGCAAAAAATTTATAAAAGATTTTTTCCCTCAAGACCACGCAGAAAAAAAACTTGGATATTATACGCTGCAGTATTGGTCATTCTGACTGCTGCCGTTTTCTTCTCACAATATTTTTTTTCCTTTAAATCAGGATCATTAAGTGAATCCTCTCCCAATAAAAATGAAATTAATAAAATCCAGACACCGGATAGAAATTCCAACAATCCGGGAAAGAACGATGCAGACAAAGATAAACCTCCCGCTCCTAATTTAGCGATGGATTACGGAAAACTATTTATCGAATGCTCTCCGTGGGGGGATGTTTATATTGATAATGTTAAAGTTGATACAACACCGCTCAAAGATTATATAAGACTAAAAACCGGACGGCATACAGTAAAAGTAGTTCACCCGGATTACCCGGCATATGTAAAAAACATTAAAGTTGCGGGTGCACAAATCGAAACAATAGTAATCGATTTTAAATATTCTATCGGGTATTTAATATGCAATATTAATCCCTGGGGTGATGTATATATAAACGGCGAGCTTAAAGGTACAACGCCGCTGCGCGCCCCGATTTTGCTTTACCCTGGAAGGTATACTTTAACAGTGACAAACCCGCAGTACGGTAAAAAAGAAACTATCATAGACGTAAAAGCCAGAGATACTTTAAACTACAATTTTAATTTCGAAAATCTGGATTCGTTAAAAAATAATCCTTAAATTTTCCTTTCTTTCTCCAATCATAAAAGACTTAGAGGACAGTTGAGATTTTTTTCAATCTCATATATTTTGATTTATTCAGTGCTTGCTTTTGCTCAGGTACACAGGGATAACTACGGTATTAATGCTGATTTGTCGTTTGTGAACGGACCTTCCCAAAAGACTGAAAATAAAGATACCGTAAAAACTCATATACAGGATTCCCTGATTAGCCTGAAGAGAAACCTTGAGAAATTCGAATACAGCTCAGTTATAAACGGTGCAAACCGGCTGCTGCTGCAAAAAGAACGGTTATTGAAGAAAGAAATAATTGAAGTGTACCGCCTTAAAGGGATATCTCATTTTGCCCTTGCTGAAGATGAAAATGCCGAAAGAAGTTTTGTGGAAATTTTAAAAATCGACAGCACCTTCACACTAGACTCGACAAAAATCTCTCCTAAAATCATATCCTTCTTCAAAAAAGTTAAAGATGATTTTTACGCAATAAATATTCAGAAAAATGAAAAATCTGCTGCAAGAATTGATACTGTTTATGTTCCGCGTATCTATGAGCAGAAGATTGGAAACAGAGTTAGCCAGGCTCTTATCCGATCAATTATCTTTCCCGGTCTTGGGCATTTGTACCAGGGAAGTTCTCTAAAAGCATGGACATTAACCGGTTTGTCTGCTGCCGCTATCGGATCTATAATCTATTTCTCGATAGATGCTAATAAAAAAGAAGAATTATATTCTAAAGAGACAGACCCGGGATTAATCGAATATAGATATAATAATTATAACCGGGCTTACCAGCTTAGAAATATCTCCATAGCTGCTTTTGCGGGAATATGGCTTTACAGCCAAATAGATCTTCTGTTTTTTTCCGATCTTTTTGAAGTTAATATTAACGAATCCGAGGTCTTGGGGACAAATCAATTCGAAATAAATTTTACATGCCGCTTTTAATCTTAGAAGCCGAAATATCATTCATCTTAATGCAATTAATTCGCACAGATTTTGTCAAAAACTGGTTTATAAGGAGCTAAATCATTTAATCTGGCAGAATCTCTTATGTGGCACTTAAATTGTTTTTTAAGAAAAAAAAGGAATGAAATTGAGATACAAGAAATTTGAAATACTTTCGGGTGAGTCAGTTAGAAAATCCAGGAATGAATTAATGTCGGAATGCCTTAAACTGGGACTTCCAGTAAGAATAGATGACAGTTATAAAACGCTCCAGCTTTTTATAGATTTAACTTACGAAAAGAATAGCTTGTTTATTGAAGATGATTTTGGAATTGAGAAAAGAGATAAAAAGAATTTCTTCATGCAAAGACTTTTCTCCGGAATTTATTCAAAAATAAAATTCATATTTATTTAAGTACGAAATCTCTTCACTTACTATGAAAAATATTTGGGGAATTTTTTATTTGAAAAAAATAAAAGTGGGGAAAACAGCAGATAATTTCATTTTTTTCCGAATGGCATCATTAATGGGTTTAAATCGAAGGGCTTAAAATTCCAAATATAATTAATAAGTTCTTTTAAATAATGTCATCATAATCATGCATTTTCACTGCAGAAAATTGCAGACTTATGATAATCTTATATATCTAAAATCGGAGGTTATATTGAAAGAAAAGAATCGGCAAACATTTACTTCCGACAAAGTTCGACTAGATAATACCTCTTCTAAAAATGCAGGACAAGGTGCTGTTGTTTCAGAAGGGTTATTTGAAATAGAAACTCCTGCCGGAAGAAATGAACTTTTGAGTAAATGCATTGAACTTGGACTTCCCGTTGAAGAAACCGATGATGATGTTATACTTAAATTAATATATGAGGCAGCAAAAGATAAGTTTATTTACTATAAAAAGACCGGATCATTATAAAATTATAGTTTTCCCCCTCAAATACCTAAAAGCCCGTAATAACCTCCCTGATGCTCGTCAGGGAGGATTACTTTTGTCAAACATAACCAAAAAAAATTTAAAACAAAAAAGGCGGGATTTTTTTCCCGCCCTTTATCATTAAATCTCTCCTTAAAAAGAGATTTAAACGATTAATACATACCGCCCATATCCCCCATACCGCCGTGCGGCATTGGAGGCATAGCCGATTCTTTTTCTTTCTTCTCGAATACAACAGCCTCGGTTGTAATAAGCAGGGAAGCAACAGATGCTGCATTCTCGAGTGCAATTCTCGCAACCTTTGTAGGATCAATTACACCGGCTTTGATCAACGGCTCAAAAGTTTCCGTAGCCGCATTGAAGCCGTAATCGTCTTTTCCTTCTTTAACTTTTTGAAGTACTACTGATCCCTCGATGCCTACATTGTTAACTATCTGTCTGAGCGGTTCTTCCAATGACCGCTGTACAATTCGAATGCCCGTGGTCTGATCTGCATTTTCACCTTCGAGCTTTTCAAGAACAGACATTGCTCTGACGAATGTAACTCCGCCACCGGTTACGATACCTTCTTCAACCGCTGCTCTAGTGGCATGAAGCGCATCCTCAACACGTGCTTTCTTCTCTTTCATTTCTATTTCTGTAGAAGCGCCGATCTTCAGTACAGCTACTCCGCCGGAAAGCTTGGCTAATCTTTCCTGAAGTTTTTCTTTATCATAATCGGATGTTGTCTTATCGATCTGAACTTTTATCTCATTGATTCTCTTCTTTATTTCATCAGATTTGCCTGCGCCCTCAACAATCGTCGTATTGTCTTTATCAATTACAACTTTTTTAGCGCTGCCCAGATAAGAAACAGTTGCAT
>JBLNGL010000749.1:0-3047 GCA_050264735.1 Ignavibacteria bacterium
AAAAGGGTGATGTGCTTATTGGTTTTTCTTCCAATGGACTCCACACCAACGGATATTCTTTAGCCAGAAAAGTACTGCTTGAAAAATATAGCATTGATTCAAAAATCCCTGGTTTAGAGCAGACATTAGGCGAAGAACTTTTACGGATTCACAAATCATATTTACATTTAATTAAGCTGCTGAAAAAAAATGTTAAGATAAAAGGATTTTCACATATTACCGGCGGCGGCATTGTAGGGAATACGAAAAGAATTCTTCCCCTAGGACTTCAGCTGAAAATAGATTGGGAAACATGGGAGACACCCCGTATTTTTAAACTTATTCAGGAGACTGGAAACATTTCCAATGATGAAATGCAGAATGTTTTTAATCTGGGGATAGGGCTGGCAGCCGTGGTTTCGAAGAAACATGCGGAAGCCGTTTTTCTCATAAGCAAAAAAATAAATGAGACGGCATTCAAAATAGGTGAAGTGAATTGAGGATTTAAATTACTTATACCGCTTCCATTTAGGTTTGATTTTTTTTTGGATTCTTTGAAATAAAAATGATTAGAATTAGATTATTAAAATTTTTTATCATTAGCATTTTATTTTCAGCCGGCTGCGATAAAGGAATTTCTCCTGAACCTGAGGGGGCTCAAGCAGCCGGATTCAGCGGAACTGTTTTTTTTACTGGTGCATGGCCTGACAGTATAATAAGAACTCACCTTGTTGTTTTTAAAGATCCTTTAAATTCCATTAATGATTTTAATCCATTTAATTTGCGATTTGTCAGTCTTGAAATCCCCTACGGCTCGACAATTTTTAATTACAATTCACTCGATTCTTCTTCATTTTCTTCAATTGCTGCAGGAAACTATGCATATGTAGCTGTGGCTCAATCTAAAACCCCGGAATTGTCGCTGAACAGGATAGATTGGTTTGTGGCAGGAGTTTATTATTCAGACAATGACACAACAAAACCCGGTATTTTAATTATTCCGGAGAATACTTTAATGACCGGTATTAATATTTTAGTTGATTTTAATAATCCTCCTCTTCAGCCGCCAGGGGGAAACTAACATTTATTAAATTCATGCAATATTTTTTTTTCATCCTCATATTTTTTTCTTCAATAGCATTTCCGCAAACGTTTTCAATTATAGGGAACGTAACTGATTTAAGCGGGAATCCTATTGCAGGTGTTAATGTTTACATCGCAGGAGATAAAAGAGGTGCGGCAACGGATGAAAAGGGAAGCTATGAAATTAAAAATATTCCTGCGGGAGTTTATGATTTAATTTTTTCAATTGTCGGGTATAAAAGCAAGATACTGAATATTACTGTTGATGCAAATTTAAAGTTAGACATTCAGTTAGAAACAGCCCCCATTCAATCAGATCAAGTAGTTATTACTGCAGGAAAGTATGAACAGAAACTTTCCGAGCTGCCGGTCAGTGCGGAATTAATTCCCTCAGAAAAATTATCAGAAAAGAATTTGGTAAACCTTAAAGAAGCTCTAAGATATATCCCGGGTGTAAACATGGTTGAGGATCAAATCAGCATCCGCGGTTCAAGCGGCTACAGCAGAGGAGCAGGGACAAGAGTATTAGTCGCCATAGATGGAATTCCTTTCTATACCGGCGATACAGGTGAAATAATCTGGGAAGCTGTTCCGGTAAACCAAATACAGAGGATTGAAGTTATAAAAGGATCGGCAAGTTCTCTTTACGGTTCAACTGCAATTGGCGGAGTAATAAATATTATAACCAGGGAAATTCCGGATGAACCTGTTACTTATATCCGCACTTTATTCGGAATATGGGCCAAACCTTCTTATCAGGAATGGGATTGGTCTGGTGAATTCAGGAATTATTATGGGTTGACTTTATCTCATTCACATCGGTTTGATAATCTCGGTATTGCATTTTCGCTGACAAGATTAAATGACATGAATTATAAGCAAAGCGGCTTCTTTAACAGGTATATAGGTTTTTTAAAAGGTGATTATAAATTTTCCGGTACCTCCTCACTAACTCTCTTTGCCAACTCAATGAATCACCATGCAGGGAATTTTTTGTACTGGAAAGACTCAAGGAATGCCCTTATTCCCCCGGATGCCGATCAAGGGCAGACTACACGAGCAAACAGGCTTATGGCCGGATTACTATATAGAGATTTAATAAGCGATAATTTATTTATTAATATAAGGTCAAGTTACTATAGGACTAACTGGAAAGATGAAACAACCTCCCGGAATTCATCAACCACTAATTTGTACAGAACTGAATTACAGGCAAATTTATCAATTTCGGAAAATATAATTTCAGTTACAGGTATTGAAGGGACATATTCGGATGTCAGCTCAAATATTTTTGGAAATCCCGATTCAAAAGGAATCGGGATATATACTCAGGCGGACATCAAATTTGATTTTCCTCTTTCAGCTGCATTCGGCCTCAGGTATGATTACAGCAAACTGGATTCAATTGAAAGCTTTAGCGACTTTTCACCAAAATTGGGTTTGAACTATCATTTAGCCGAAAATTTAATTTTAAGATCATCTGCCGGTGCCGGATTCAGGGCACCATCTCTTGCTGAAGCATTTACTTCGACTACCGCCAGCGGAATTACCGTAAAACCAAATCCGAATTTAAAACCTGAAAAAAGTTTATCGGCTGAATTCGGAATTAACTATCAGCCTAATGAGTATATTAATCTTGATGCAGCAGTATTCAATAATGAATATTATGATTTTATTGAGCCGTCAATTGATTCACGCGATGGATTAGTTTTTTTTAATAATGTTACCAGAGCAAGAATTCAAGGAGCTGAAATAAATACGAAAATAAATTTTCTTAGCGATAGGTTACACCTTTCCTTAAACTATACTTACCTATGGAGCCGTGATATTGAAAATAATATTCCCCTAAAGTATAGACCGAGGCATATTTTTTATTCTTCATTCAGCTATTCATTTTATAATTTTGAAGCCGGTGCCGATTTTAGATTTTGGAGCAAGGTTGAAGAAATAGACGATGACTTAGCTAATTTTATACCGGATGCAGA
>JBLNGL010000750.1:0-3867 GCA_050264735.1 Ignavibacteria bacterium
GTGGAATGATCCAAACTGGCGGGATAGTTTAAAATATACCGCTTCTTTAGATGGACAGGGTAACCCTGTTGAAGAAATATGGCAATACTGGAATGGATCCGAATGGGTAAATACCGACAAAGAAATTGAGGTATTCGACATTAATGGAAATTGGACTGAATGGATTTATTATACTTGGAATGTAACTTGGGTAGAAGAGGACCGTGAAACTCAATCTTATAATGCAAATGGTGATTGGATAGAATGGATTGATTATGATTGGAATGGCTCCACCTGGATTTTTAATGAAAGAGAAATTCAAAGCTATAATGTAAATGGTGACTGGGAAGAATGGATAGAATATGAGTGGAATGGTTCTGCCTGGGAGAATTCTGACAGGGAAACACAAAGCTATGATGCAAACGGCAATTGGGTGGAATGGCTGGATTACAATTTAGATGGTTCTCTCTGGGTGCTTGCTGACAGGTGGACACGGGTGTATGATGCAAATGGAAATTGGACAGAAGAAATAGATTACGACCGGAGCGGATCAGATTGGGTTCCCGATAACCGCTGGACTCAGGAATATGATGCAAACGGGAACTGGATCAACTGGATTTCCTATTCCTGGAGCAACCAGTGGTTTCAAGAGGAAAGAGAAACGCAAACCTATAACAATGACGGGAACTGGGTCGAATGGATCCATTATGACTGGACAGTTTCCGGGTGGCTGGCTGATGAAAAAGAAAATGCAGAGTACAGCGGCAATAATATAATCCTCTGGACAAGCCAGGTTTGGTCCTTCGGGGCATGGGAGAATTCCTGGCAGGAAGACTACCTGTATGATTCCAACAATAATCTGATTGATTATATTTATAAAGAATGGAACGATACTGATTGGGTAAATTCAGAAAGATATACTTATACGTATTCGATAACCGGGATATCCGAAATTCCTGGTCAGGTATTTACTTATAATTTATCGGGCAACTACCCGAATCCGTTTAACCCATCAACATTAATTCAATACCAGCTGCCGGAAAACGGATTTGTATCATTAAAAATTTATGATATTACAGGGAGAGAAATTGCTTCGCTTGTAAATCAAGATCAAACTTCTGGGAAATATGCGGTAAGCTTTGATGCAGCGGATTTGGCGAGCGGATTGTATTTGTATCAACTCAAAGTGAATAATTTTACATCCACAAAAAAAATGATGCTGCTGAAATAATTTTATTACCGTAGAGACGAGCCGGCGGCTCGTCTCTACATTTAATTTTTCAATAATAAAATCTAAATCCAACTCTCATCATAATACCGCTCATATCGTACACTCTTTCGAATGTTCTTTTCATTCCTCCTATTTCCGCCTCATATTCCCAGCTTGGCTGTGAAAAATGGTAAACGAGCTCTCCGAATATTTCAGATCTGCTCCCCAATTCATAAATTGCACCTCCGCCCGCTCTCCAGTTAAAATCAAATGTTGCCTGAAATTTATCCTGATCAGGATTCTCAAAATTTCTATAGTTAATCAGAAGCACTTCCCCGCCGACTCCACCTGTTAAAAATATTTTTACCAGAGGACCTATCCGCAATTTGCCGGTCATATTTATCATCAATGGAAAATCGTGCAGATTTGTCTTTGCTCTCAATTCATTTATCTCTCCTATGTTTCCGAATTCATTATTAAATTCTCCGGCTAATTGCCTGTCAACATAATTTTTGTGAAACCAGTCGATGCTCCAGCCGAAATTAAATCCTTCATCAATATAACTTCCCCCTTCATATCCGATTATAAAACCTCCGTCAGCCGCTGAAGGATTAAAATATCCGAGCTTAATTGCAGCCATTCCCCACTGGGCATAAACATCATAGAATGCTGAAAAAATTAAAACAACAAGCAGCAGTTTTTTCATAAAAACCTCATCTAGTTTGACCCGCTTGTTTTAACAAAACAAATGCCAGCGGAGGGATTCTCTGATTTGATTAAAAATCTATCGGATGTATAAAAATAAAGACTAATCTAATACTGAAGTATACAGTTTCGAAAAATTCCGATTCAGTAAAAAAAATGAATTTAAAAAGGAAGGCTTTTGAATTTCTTAAATTTATTTCCGGCCGGGATTACAACAAAATTATATTACAAATTTTTATCCGTGTATCCCCATTTTTCTTTATTTGCCTGGACCTCTTCAGGAGTGGGAGTTTTTTGATCATCCGGTCTTTTGGGAACAAATCTTTCCTTTCCTACAATGCGTGCATTTATTTCAATATCTTCTTTAAATATTTCAGGGAGAAGATCTTCCTCAAAAATCGCCTCCCACGGGCATTCCGGGACGCAGGCATTGCAGTCTATACATTCATCCGGATCAATTAAAAGCTGGTTTTTAGGAATTGAAGGATCGCTTCCGGAATATTCATAGATGCAATCCACGGGGCATACTTGAGTACATGCAATATCTTTGCAGTCGAGGCAAAGCTTTGAGATAATATAAGCCATAAGAAATTCCTAAAATTTTATCGTTAATTATCCCCTTTTATTAAAAATTTTCATGTGTTGAGAGGCACTTGAGGAGCAGGCTGACTATATGCGCTTCGATACAATTGGTAAACCAAAATTATTATTAAACTTGTTGGTTGAAGCGCCAGCTTCGACCAAATTAATTTTCAATCCAAGCTTCAGCAATCACATATTTTTACTGCAGCTTATCTTTTGGCTTTCTCCTTTAATTATTAGCGGGCGAAGCTTCGCTTCGTCCTACAAAAGAAAAAAATTACATTCTACAGGCGATAGTTTCAGACCAAATTATACTTATGATTTCTTTACCAGTCTTTCTTTTCTGAATTACTTGTAAAAATAAATTCTGCCGGATTGCTTTCGTTTGAAGATTTATCGAGTGCGGTTATCATATAGATAATTTCATCTGAATGTATTTCTTCCGAATCTTCAAATGAATCCTGAATTCCATTAGTTATGTGAATTATAAATTCCGGATTATCCAGATTAAATGATTTCTCTCCTTCGTCTAATCTCAGATAATCCTTCTCATCAAAGCGGTAAATAACAAACCGTTTTGCCGAATCGCCGTCTGCAGCAGCTCCCGGCGCCTTCCATGTTAAGGTTCTTGAAAAATAATCCCCATCGGCAGCCAAATTTACCGGCGGTTTTGGAGGAATACTGTCTTTCCAAGTCATTAATGGAATAAGTGCCGGATATTTAAAGTAACTCTTTAATGAATCTGCAAAGCCTGAAAAGTTACGGAAAATGGTTTTTGAACTGAAAAAAACTATCCCGTTCACATTGAGTGTATTTCTTGCCATTTTAATCTGATCACTAATTTCATTTTTATTCCCTTCATATTTGGGGTCTGTAAATTTACTCGCAAACATTCCGGTGAATAAATTAATGTCGTCCGCAACGGAAGCCCACCAGGGAAGCAGTTTTGCGAAATCAGCTTTTTCATCCCCGATTTTCCAGTAAATCTGCGGAACTAAATAATCTACGGTTTTTTGCTTTATCCATGTAAGAGGATCGCCGTAAAGAACCGAATACGATTCAAAGCCTTTTGTATCAGCATATTTATTTTCTAAAATTCCAAAAGGACTAATCCCGAACTTAACCTGATGGTTGACGGAATTAATTTTATCATAAACTTGTGCAACCAGCAGGTTAATATTATTTCTTCTCCATTCTTTAATATCGTAAAAGCCATGCCCGTAAAGAGCAAATGAAAGAGAATCTTCATTCGAAATTTTGGGAGCATAAGGATAAAAATAATCATCAAAGTGAATTCCATCCACATTATATCTTCCGGCAATATCGGCAGCCACCTTGGTTATATAATCACGTACAGCAGGAATTCCGGGATCCAGCATTCTAAAATCTCC
>JBLNGL010000751.1:0-4113 GCA_050264735.1 Ignavibacteria bacterium
ATTGAAGAAGTTGAAAAGTTAGCAAAAGGCGATGCATCAGGAAGAGTCGATCGGTAATGATCTTTTAAGGATTATAAAAAAGAAATGAATAAAATCAATTTACATTTTATTGAAAATGAGAAAATTGAATGGGAAATGATCGGGAAGGGCGTCAAAAGAAAAATTCTTGGATATGATAAGCACTTAATGATGGTGCTTGTGCATTTTAAAAAAGGTGCTGTTGGTTCAATACATAAGCACCCTCACAGACAGGCGACTTATATTGGGAAAGGAAAATTTAAAACTATAATAGATAACCATGAAAAGATTTTAAAAGAAGGAGATTCTTTTTTTGTCACACCGGATATTGACCATGGGATAATATGTCTTGAGGAAGGAATTTTAATTGACGTTTTTTCCCCATACAAGAAAGATTTTTTGAAGAAATAAAAATCCTCACCGAGTTCCTCACCGATAAAATACCATTTAGATAATGGCATCCCGCTTTCCTTGTGGATTACTGCTTACTTATTTATATTTAATCTTAATAATCATAGAAGAATTTAAAACAGGTGATGCTTGAATGCAGTAATAGCCGATCCCGTATTTTTGGTCAGGGAAGGGTTTAAGAGAATTGCTGATAATGTTAAGGATTTCTCGATTAAAGGAGAAATTACAAAAGGCTCGGAATTCTGGAATAAGATCAAATCTTTAAAACCTGATCTGCTGGTTCTTGATTATGACCATCCAGATTTTTTTGCAATTGATGATTTAAAAAAAATTGATGAGTATTCACCAGGTACTAAAGTGCTCATTATTTCCAATCATAATAAGAAAGAAAATATTTTAAAGGCGATAAAAACAGGCGCGCTTGGGTATTTAACTAAAGAGTGTGGAGAAGAAGAGATTATCGATGCTTTAGAAGCAGTTTCAAAAGGTGAAAAATTTTTCTGCAATAAAATCCTCGATGTTATCCTGGAAAAACATTTTACGGACGATGATGATGAGTGTAAACCTGCAACTCTAAGCATGAGGGAAATCGAAGTAATTAATTTAGTTGTTAAAGGATTTTCAAACAGAGAAATTGCCGAAAAGCTCTTCTTGAGCATTCACACAGTCTATGCTCACAGGAAAAATATTATGAAGAAATTGAAAATTAAATCTCCAGTTGAATTGGTCCTTTATGCATTGAACTCCGGAATAACGGAATAATTGTAAAAACTTAAACCTTCGTATTCCTTTTTCCCCCTGCATCTTCTCTCCATACTTTTTATATTCAATTGAGACTAAAAACGATTAGCGGTATATTATGAGAAATAATTTTGAATTACATAGGAACTTTCGGTTTGAGGATCTTAGTAACAAACGATGACGGAATAGATTCCAGAGGAATGGAGTACTTAGTAAAAGCTCTTGAAGAAATCGGAGAAGTCACAGTAGTGGCTCCCTTGAAAGAACAGAGTGCAGTTGCTCATGGAATAACAATGCTTATTCCGTTAAGAGTTCTCGAGTTCAATAAAAACGGAAAATTTTTCGGCTATGCTGTTGACGGAACACCGGCAGACTGCGTAAAAATCGGGATTAGAAATATAATCAAACAAATACCCGATTTAGTCGTTTCAGGAATCAACCATGGTTCAAATACGGCAATAAATATCATTTATTCTGGGACAGTTTCAGCCGCCAGAGAAGCAGCAATAATGGATGTTCCTTCAATTGCTATATCAGTAACAAATCATATGGCAAAAGATTTTATTTTTGCAGGGAAAATTGCTAAGATGCTTGCCGGGGAGATAGTTGATAAAGGCTTGCCGCGCGGAACTCTTCTTAATGTAAATGTTCCGGATGTTCCCGAAAGCGAAATTGCCGGGATTTTATTAACTAAACAAAGTAAATCAAAATGGGACGATATTTATGAGCAGAGAGTCGACCCCTATGGAAGAAACTATTACTGGTTAACCGGAAACTTAAAAGAGGTGGATACTGAGATTGATACCGATCAGGCAGCTATAAAAAAGAATTTTGTTTCAGTAACTCCTATTCATTTTGATCTAACGGATTATGCAGCCTTTGAAAAAATGAAAAGCTGGAAAATTGAGGAGCTTTTTAATGGGAAAAAAAATTAGTATACACCAAATTGATGCGTTCACAAAAAATCCCTTTGAAGGAAATCCTGCCGGAGTAACCTTCGGCGATGGTTTATCAAAAAACGAAATGCAGTTGATTGCTAAAGAAATGAATCTCTCTGAAACGGCATTCATCTCAAAATCCGGTAAAGCCGATTATAATTTAAAGTGGTTTACTCCTGCAGTTGAAGTCCGGCTTTGCGGACACGCAACAATTGCTTCTCTTCATTTTTTATCCGAACAGAATCTTTTAAAAGATAATTCTGCTGTTAAGTTCGATACATTATCAGGGATAATAAAATGCCGAAGAGAAGGGGATAAATATTTTATGCAGATACCTCTTTATTCAGTCGAATATTATAAAAAAAATCGCGCGCAAATTTTAGATGCACTAGGATTGAATGAAAAACAAACCGATAAAAATATCCCTTTAATAAGAGTAGAGAACGGTTACCTTTATGTTTATCTAAAAAAAATTTCCAGTGTAGAAAAAATAAAACCTGATTTCAACAAACTGCTGAAATTATCCAAAGCAGGAGATATTGACTGTTTTACAGTATTTACTTTAGAAACCCTCAATAGCGGAAATAATGCTCACTTACGGTTCTTTGCCCCGTATTACGGAATAAATGAAGATCCTGTCACAGGTTCCGCTAACGGGCCTCTTCTCCTTGTATTAAAAAAATTAGGTATGATAACTGCAAAGACAGATGGAAATATCTCGGCAAACTTTGAGCAGGGAGATTTCATCGGAAGGCGCGGAAGAATCGGTGCTATATACTTGGCTAAAGAAAATGAACTTTACATCTCCGGTAATGCAGTTACGGTAATGAAGGGAGAATTATCCTACTCAAAAAAGGATAGTTAATGTCCGGTTTAGAAAAAATCAATCTTACTTTTTCATTCAATCCTGTTTATTTTTTCCTTTTTCTTATCTTAGCGGCGGCCTATTCGATTTATATTTACAGATTTACAGTCCCTCCGGTCAGCAGATCAAAAAAAATAATTTTAATCTGCTTAAGAGTACTTGCACTGATTTTATTGATATTTATTGTATTCGAACCAATTTTGACCTTAACAAAAAAAATTAAATTAGAACCTCTCAGTCTGGTATATGTTGACAATTCCAGATCTATCCAAATTAAAGATGGAACAAACAGGGAAGAGAATATAAAAGAATTTATAAGAAAGCTTGATGAGAGCGGATTAAGGGATAATCTAAATGTTTATACTTTCGGAACAAGAGTAACAAAAGCCGAGCTTTTTAACAGGAAGGAAAATGATTCATCAAATGCTCTGAATTTTTCCGAGGGGAGCAGCAAATTTTCAAATTTGTTTTCCGGGATTGAAAATACATTTGAAGATATAGAGGGAAAGGAAAGAAATATTTCATCGGTTGTAATTATAAGCGACGGAGTAATTACAGAGGGAGCCAGCCCTCTTTATACCGCTGAAAGATTAAACATTCCGGTGTTCACGATTGGGGTTGGAGATACTACCCGTAGAAATGATTTAGAGATCAAGAATATAATTTACAATGAATTTATATACGCTGAAACTCCGACATTAATAAATGTTTCCGTTCAGAATACCGGCTTTGGAGAGCAGAACATTCTTTTAAGCTTATATGAAAATGAAAAACTGCTGGAACAGAAAGGAATAACATTAATCCGGGAGGGAGTTCAGAGCCTAAATTTCGATTACACTCCAAAGACCAGCGGGGAAAAAAAAATTACGGTTCGAGCTACCGAGCTAAATGGAGAATTTACATTTGCAAACAATAAAAAAACGGTATTCCTGAATGTTATGAACAATAAGATTAAAGTTTTAATAATTGCCGGCTCTCCTTCTGCCGATTTATCGTTTATAAAAGATGTTCTTATGCAGGATGAAAATCTCAAAGTAAATTCTCTCACCTTCATTGCTCCGAACAAGTTTATCGAAAAGGGTAATCCCGAGGAATTAATTGACAGTTCTAATGTTCTTTTCTTAATAGGTTTTCCATCGA
>JBLNGL010000752.1:0-4855 GCA_050264735.1 Ignavibacteria bacterium
ATTAGAAGGTTCCAGATTTGCAGCTATTCTAAGCCTATTATTTTCTTCTATTAAACTATCTAACTCCTTATCTAGAATAGAATAAAGAGGAATGATTTCCTGTAATTTCTTATGAAGAACTTTATTTTCTTCAATAATAGACAAATTATTTATCCCAAATATTGAAGAAATAATGGAATAAATACCAAAAGCTAATATTGAGAGTAAAATAACAGAACCGGAAAACAAGCCAGCTAATTTTGATTTGTAGTTCTTTATCTCTACAAATTGAAGCTTAGTTTTTGAGAAGTAAAATAATTTCTTCATAAACAGTGGCGGAATGTAAAAAAATGATTTACCTTTGTCAAGATTGCCTGCATTTTTTATTCAAAATCATGTTCGAAATAGTCAACCCCTCTCAGATCCTCATAATCCTTAAGGAGTATCTTTTTATTCAATCTTTCTGAGAACAATTTTGCTGCATCATATCCATAATGTTTGAGCAGATAATTCAAACTGACTACCTCAGAAATAACGGTGATATTTTTTCCCGGGAGAATCGGCAGTTTAACATAAGGAATTTCAACTCCCGATATATTAACTGTTTTTTCTTCCAAACCTGTTCTGGTATATTCACCGTCTTCATCCCAGAGCTCAAGTTCAACCACAATTTCAAGTCTTTTTTGAAAGCGGATAGCTCTAACGCCGAACATTCTTTCAATATCAATAATGCCTAAACCGCGAATTTCCAAGAAATGTTTAGCAATATTGGTACCAGATCCCATCAAAATTCCTTCCCCCTTTTTTGTGAGTATAATTAAGTCATCCGCCACCAATCTGTGACCTCGTTCAACAAGGTCTAATGCCACTTCGCTTTTACCGATGCCAGATTTTCCGACAAAAAGGACTCCGACGCCATAAATGTCAACCAGAGATCCGTGAATCGAAATACGCGGCGCAAATTGATCATCAAGAAAATCACTCACAAGATATATAAGTTTTGTGGTTGAAAATGGTGATCCAAATACCGGAATGTGATTTTTATTCGCCAATTCAATAAGCAGCGGAAAGGGTTCGTTGTTGTCTGTTAAAATAATACATGGAATGTCGAATTTAAAGATTCTTTGCAGCGTTTCGAGCTTTTTCTCTTCAGAAAGCTGGGATAAAAATCTCATTTCAGTATTACCATAAACCTGAACTCTGGCGAATGAGAACAGATCAAAAAAACCTGCGAGCGCCAATCCGGGCCTGTGCAGGTTCTGTTCGTAAATTTTTTTTTCGAAACCGGAATCATCCGAATACAATTTTAATTTGAACATGTCCCTGGAATTATTAAAAAGAAAGCTGACAGTTATATGTTCTTTACGGCTGATCGATTTTTGAGTTATTTTTATCATTTGTTTCTTTCAAATCTTTTCGATTTTATCTTCTCAAGCTGCCTTTGCAGCTTTTCAATTGCAGCATTGGCTGATTTTTTATAATCTTCGGACATTTCAGCAGCAGTTAAAGTCTGACCCGGAATTCTTAATATAATTTCGACTGCTTTAATACTGTCCTTGGTTCCCTGATAACTTAAAATAACTTCAGCACTGGAAATCTTATCATTATATCTTTCAAGTGCAGATACTTCATCCTGAATAAATTCTTTCAAGGAATCTCTTGCTTTAAATTTCCTCGCCGTAATTGAGATGTTCATCTTCCCTCCTAAGATTTTGGATGAGATTTTTTATATGCAGTTTTTAATCTTTCTATGCTTACATGAGTATAGATTTGCGTGGTAGACAGGTTTTCATGCCCCAAAATTTCTTTTACTGCTTTTAAATCTGCTCCTCTGTCCAGCATATGGGTTGCAGCGCTGTGTCTTAAAATATGCGGGCTTTTCTTTTTAATATCGGTTACTTTAGATAAATATTTATGTACAATCCGGTGAACCCACCTGCTGTATATTCTGCTGCCGTTTCGGGTTAATAAAGGATCTTTGGGAGATAAGAAATTCTTAGACTTCAGATATTCATTTATAATGCCGAGAGATTTACTGCCGATAGGAACAATTCTCACCTTATTCCCTTTCCCCAATATCCTTACCGTTTTACCTTGGATGTCGATGTCGCAGTAGTTCAATCCGCAGGCTTCAGAGACGCGCAAAGCAGATCCGTAAAGGAATTCAAAAACCGTTTTAATTAATAACGAATCATCTTCAGATTCAGTTTCTTCAACTTTCTTATATATTTCCAGAATGGATTCTTCCGTGGTTACCGAAGGAAGTTTTTTGATGGTTTTGGGATTTGAAATGGCTGAAGCAGGGTTTGATTTAACAAATTCATTACGATAAGAATATTTGAATAATCCACGTACAGCCGAAAGCTTTCTGGATATTGATATTTTATCAAGCTGATTTTCATTTAAAGTCATCAAAAAAGATTTTATGAATTTTTCAGAGAGGTTTTCAATATTGAATTTAGAAAATTTTTCACAGTATTCTATAAACTGCCGGAGATCTGCTCTGTAGGATTTTATGGTATTGCCGGAATATCTTTTAATAGCAGCTAGATCTTCAAGGTATTTATCTACTACCAAAGAAATTTTCATCATTCAACTTCTTTATTTTCCTCCAGTACTAATTCCTCACCGCATTTAGGGCATCTCAAATACTCTCCTTTTTTTACAGAATAACGCTGCTCCATATAAACAGAATCTTTATTCGGGCATTCCTGCGGAACAGGTTTATACCAGCCGACAAAATCACAATCCGGGTATCTTGAGCAGCCGTAAAATATTCTGTTTCTTCTCGATTTTCTCTCAACAATTTCTCCTTCATGACATTTAGGGCACTGAACGCCGAGAGTAATATTTTTAACGTAGTCGCAGTCCGGATATTTTTCGCATCCGATGAACCTTCCAAATTTTCCGGTCCTATAAACAGTTCTCCTGCCGCATTTCCCGCATTTTTCACCGGTATACTCAGGTTCCTGGGACTGCTGTGATAATTCCTTCAATGATTTTATATTTTTGCATTTCGGATAATTGCTGCAGGCAAGAAACTTTCCATATCTGCCGAATTTAATTACCATTTCACTGCCGCATATTTCGCAATATATTTTTTCAATTTTATTCTCAACCTGTTTCAGTGATTTTGAAAACGGGAGATAAAAATCATTTAATACTTTCACATAATTATTTTCTCCCTGCGCAATCTGGTCTAGCTCTCCCTCCATTTCGGCAGTAAAACTTTCATTAATTATATCGGGAAAGTTTTCTACTAATATTTTATTTACTTCCTTGCCTCTATCGGTTGGTGCTAATCTTCTATCTTCATAGGTGACATATTTTCTATCCTGGATCGTGCTGACAATTAATGAATAAGTACTTGGTCTTCCGATACCTTTGCTTTCCAGTTCTTTAATAAGAGTACTCTCCGTAAATCTTGCGGGGGGTTTTGTGAAATGCTGATGCTTATCAAGCTTATCCAGATGAAGCCTATTCCCTTTTTCGAGCCCCAGCGGAATTATATCATTACGGTATTCATCCTTATCTTCGGCATTCTTTACCTGGTCGGCAAGTTCCTCATAAACCTGCATAAATCCGTTAAACTGTACTGCAGTTCCAAATGCTTTAAATAAAAATTCATCCGATTTGACTTCAATGATCGTTGTTTCCAGCAAAGCCGGATTCATTTGGGAAGCTATAAATCTGTTCCAAATAAGTTCGTATAATTTAAATGTTCTGGGGTCGACAAACTGCTTAATAAATTCCGGAGTATACTGCAGTGAAGTCGGTCTTATTGCTTCATGTGCATCCTGGACATTGCTCCCCTTCTTTTCAAAAATATTCGGAGTTTCGGGAACGTATTTCTCGCCATAATTTTCTTTTATAAAACCTCTTGCGTCGGAAATCATTTCCTCACTTATACGGGTAGAATCTGTTCTCATATAAGTAATCAATCCTGCAGATCCTTCTTTCCCTAATTCAATTCCCTCATAAAGTTTCTGGGCTATCATCATTGTCTGCTTTGGTCTCATCTTCAGGTTTTTTGATGATTCAGCCTGCAGGGTGCTCGTAATAAACGGAGCCGGAGGATTTCTCCGTGTATGCCTTTTAATGATTCCGGAAATTTCAAAATTATTTTTAGTTTTTATCCTGCCGAATATTTCCGCGGCGGAAGCTTCATTGGTTAATGCAGAATATTTCTCCAGAAATTGTTTCCAATCATCTTCAGTCATCTGCGGTTTAGGCGGAACTTTTATATCTTTCCCGTTAATGCTGAATAGCTTTGCTTTAAATTTTTCTTTTTTCTCGGTTTGAAATACTGCCAATATCGACCAGTATTCGGTAGAAATAAATTTCTGGATTTGATCTTCCCTGTCGCAGATCAGCTTTAATGCAACCGATTGAACTCTTCCGGCGGAAAGAGAATCCCCTGTTGTATCGATTACTGCTTTCCATAAAAAGGGGCTCATTTTGTAACCAATAATTCTGTCCATTACCCTTCTGGCGCGCTGCGACGTTACGAGGCTGTCATCGATATTTCTGGGATGCCTCATTGCTTTTTCAACACCGCTTTTTGTTATTTCATTGAACAAAACACGGTGAATATTTACTCCGTCTTTACTGCCGCCGTTGCCGCTTATAATTTCGGCAATATCCTGTGCAATAGCCTCGCCTTCGCGATCAGGGTCGGTTGCGATATAAATATTTTTGCTTTTCCCGGCTAAAGATTTAATCTTTTTTATTATTTCACCTTTACCCCTTATGGTTACAAACTGAGGTTCATAATTTTTTTCAATATCGACGCCAAGCTTGCTTTTCGGCAGATTTTTTACATGGCCGATAGTAGCTTCTACGATGAAATTTTTACCAAGATATTTATTTATTGTCT
>JBLNGL010000753.1:0-2981 GCA_050264735.1 Ignavibacteria bacterium
CTCTATGTTGTGTATCTCCGCCACCAGTTCTTGAATAGGAACCGGTTCCAACTTCTGTAGTATCCAAGAGCCGATATATTCTTGCATAAGAAGGCCAATTAACATTAAATACAGAATCTTCTATAGAAGGGGGCCAACCAAACCTAAGAGTATAATTACCATCTCCCAGTATATTTTCACTCATTTTCCATTTTGCTTTTACTCGTCCTCCTCCAACCGCTTTTGAATTGTCATCCATTACACTCACACTGATCGTATCAACAACACCGGCATTTGTAATCCAAACCGGTGCATAAGCTTTACTTGTACCAACCGGAAAAAGTCTTTGCCATGAAGGAGATGTTAATTTCAAAGCACCTATGCCGTTTGTTTCAATGTATTGATTTGTTACCGAAATTATTGTAGAAACAGAATCAGCCAGTAAATTATTATTACCGAGAAATAGTTTACCGGAACAATTCAAAATACCCGTGATAATTCGTGAATCATGCAGTTTTGTTCCGATAGGATTTGTTATAGTTACATTTTTTGGACCATTTAATAAAGGAAATTCCGCATCAGTAGTTGTTTGTTCAAATAAACCGGAATATTTGAGAGTGCTGTTCACACCATATGAAAGCGAATTGCTCCCTAATGATATACTTCCTCTCTTCAATTCAAGTGTTCCATTTACAACAATATTACCGGATAATGTAATCCCCTCTTCATTGTCTATCATTAGGTTGTTGACCGTATCAGGCACTGAATGACCTGACAACTGAGGAGCGGAGCCTTTGAAAGCGTAATTTGCCCCCTTGCTGAAAAACTTTTCTCCAGTCGTTTTTATTGTACTGTCCAAACCTCCTGCTTGTATAATTTCCATTGTTGCCCCTGAATTCAATATGAAGATTCCGGATCCTTCTAAAGCTTTATCACCAATTCGGAATGTAGTGCCGTTACTTACTTCAATAGGAAGAGAAATAATATGATTACCTTCTCCTATTGCTAATGTTTGTGTGCCTGAATATGCAAAGATAAACTTCGCCCCAAATGGATTAGAATTTTGAATTGTAGTATTAGTAATAGAGAAATCATCTCCAAATAAATGCCATTCAGTAGTTCCCGATCCGCCCTGAGAGCCCTGGCCGATTGAAAAAGAACCACCGGTTAAATTAATATTACCATCCTGGTTAATTCCAACGGATGTATTTGGATTATCAGATCCATTTGCGGTGAATTGTCCATCTGATTGAATTACATCTCCATTAATAGTAATAGATGCCGTACTATCTTCGGCAGGTGAGCACATTTGTAATTCTCCGCTGCCTGTATTTTTAATATTGATATCCCCATGTATGATGATATTGTTCCACCCCAGGTTAATATCATTTGATTGACTAGGACAATCCCATATAAAATTATCAAAGTTTTGATTTATATTAAGCGGAACGGTTGATTTAATACTATCAAACTGACATATCGAACCGATATCCCATTTGGCGACAGGAATTATTCCTCCATCCTGCTGATGAAAATATTTTCCGTTCTCTCCAAATTGAATTAAAGCAGAGTCGTCCTTAGTAATTTGTCCGGAATTTTTTATAAAACCTTTTACGACTAAATCTGCTTCATTCCCATTTTTAATATGCAATATCGCATCTTTATTAATTATAACGGTTCCTCCTATAATTTTTAATTGATCCACCGTATCTGAAGCGGAAACAGTAATTGTGTGTCCGCTTAAAATTGAAATGCTGCTGTCTGAATAACTGGGGATATGCGGGGAAGGGTACTCCCACGCAGAACCGCTATACTGTTCCCAGGTATTAATGTCATTCCAATCACCAGATTGATGGGAATAAAAATCTCCTGCGTTTAGCGGCAGGAATGATGCAGGTTTAGCAGTCATCGTATAATATTTACTGCTGGCTAGAGGTTCACCTGCCGGGATATTTAGATTTGGATCGCCTGGGTTCGTTGAACCATCATCCTTCGTTTGAACATAATAATAATAGTTATATCCCCGTTCAGCAGTTTTATCTTCAAAATAATTTACAACACCAATTTTATCGCATTCAAAAATCTTTTCAAATGTTGTATCCGTTTTCTCTACGGCTCTGAAAATCCTGTATCCATTAAAATTCGGCCATGTCTCCGCATTACTAGACCAGGAAAGTCTTATTCTATCTCCACCTGAACTAACAGTAAAGTTTTCCGGCGGAGGCGGAGGCTGAGGCAAATTATAATTGCTGTTAAAATTCTCAATTGCTCTTCTAAAAGTTTGAAATAAAGAATCTTTTCCTGAAAAAACCCATGCATTTTTATATTCATTTCTATCTGTCGTAGTGCTGCCGTTTTTATATCCGTCCGGAAGTATAAATTCAGAGGTATTATTCACAAACCAATTTTTTGCCACTTCATAAATTTTTTCACGGCTAATGCCGGCAACTGCTTCAGCAAGTACAATCCGTATACTATCTCCGGGGGCAAGTGTATAGGGTCCAAAACCTTGAGTACCCATGAAACCTCCCGGGTCCGATCCAAAAGTGTTTGCATAAGCATTCGGCCAGCCATTCTCATCTTTTCCTACCAGTTCAGCATGAGTTTGATCGGGATGCCCTGAAATCATGTATTCAAGGTATTTCTGTGTCATAACAGATGGATTATATGGAAAGTTTGATGAATTGCTCAAAAACCTTGCTTGGTCTGCACCTTTACACAATGTGGTAACAAGTTTGGTTTTATCATGAATTGGATCATTAGGACTTTTATCGGCATGTAATACAGCTACTCCGGCAAATTGTGTTCCTGCCAAAGTCCATACATCATATGTTCTTGGTCCCGGCAAACCTATATCGGCGGAAGGACTTCCATATGGAGTATTTGAAAGTGGCCCGTAATATGCAAACATTGCCTGGAAATCATTCGGGGAAGCTAATTGATGATTTATATCCTGCCCTATATGATCAAAGACTGTATTTCGTCCCCATGAAGAGGATGCA
>JBLNGL010000754.1:0-3964 GCA_050264735.1 Ignavibacteria bacterium
AGGGAATTTAATGTTCTCAATCAATTTTGAATAATCCGGCGGGTTCTTTGAACTTTATCTCGAAAAATCCTTACTTAAGGTATATTCTAACGGATCTCCAGTTCTTTGAGAATGGATTGGCAGAATCAAATTAAAACTTCTTTTGAAACCATAGAAAGGAAAAAATGCACAGCTTCTTTTATCATCATATTAATAAACTTTTGTTATTAGTATATCCATACCAATATTAATTAAATAATACCCGCCGGCAATACCGGATTCCATATTATATCGTAAAAAACACCAGCTGCTTCCCCGATTATTAATCAATATATTTTTATCTTAATTATTCTTTTACTTTTCCCCTACTCTTATTATCTAATAAGGATCATTTTCTTTAAAAAGCTTTTCTTATCAGCTTCAATTCGGCAAAAATAAACTCCCGAGCTGACGGGATTATTCCTATCATCTGCTGCATCCCAGACTAAAGAATGAGCACCGGAATTTTGATACCCTTCCAGTAATTTTTTTATTTCTCTGCCAAGCAGATTATAAACAGCTATTTTTACATAGAATGATTTATTCAATGAATATTTTATTGTCGTTGAAGGATTAAACGGATTCGGATAATTTTGTTCTATAAAAATATCATCAGGCAGAAATTCATCTTTTTCTACTCCTGAAATTACTCCGCCGTTATTTGTAAAAAGAATTGTTCCCGAATCGCCAACCGCATAACCTATTTTATCATTTAAAAAATCTATAGAACATAATAGTTTTGAAACAGATGTCTGCATTAAATACCATGTATCTCCGTTATCTGTTGATTTCAGAATTACGCCCATGCTTCCGCAGGCATAAACAATAGAATCTTTAGGTGCTGAAACGCTCCAAAGAGCTCCCGCACCGGAGGGAATTGATGTAATTGCCTTCCAAATTGTATCCGGGTACTGAATGCGTAAAGCACCTGGTGTAATAAGTAAGTCACCCCTAACGCCCATGATAAATCCCGAATTATACCGGGGACTAAAAGTTCCGGCGTATGCTCTTGATCCAAGCCCGTAAAAATAATTGAGATCCCGTTTTTGCCATGAAGACGAGGATAACTCAGTTTTTGAATAAAGTGATTCTAGAGTCAGCACAAATACTGTACATAATGGATAATGATAGACAGGGTTATAGTGAAGGAAAATGGAACAGATAGGTTCATCAGTAATTTTTTCGGATGTCCATGTTTTACCTGTATCTACCGATTGCCAGACATAACCTGAATCATCCCCTAGAAAAAAATAATTTTTATGAGTTGAATAGAAATGGGCATTAGCCGCGCAAAGGAATTCCGTATGATTTCCCGGTCCTTTTAACATCCAGTTTTCACCGCCATCCTCCGTAATCATTATACCATGACCGGCTGCGATTCCTATATTTTTATCATAAAAAGACACAGAATTCCAAGAGGTAACAATCCTAATTAAAGGTCTTTTATTGATCCATGTTTCCCCTGCATCGGTAGTTTTCAATAAGGCTCCTCCATACCCGGCAGCTACTGCCGTAAAAGAATCAAGAACAGCTATTGAAGTTAATTTCTCAGAAGTTCCGCTGTTTCTGCTTATCCATTGGGCATTTGATTCATTACAAAGGAAGGATAATATTGATATCAGGAGCAAAAAAAGATTTTTCATTTTGATACTCCTCGCTTGTTAATAAAGAGAGAGATTTTTAACGACAGTTGATCAATTTTTCTCTCTTAAAAAACGATTTTTGTTCAATCAGCTTTTAATTTCAAGAATTAATTAAACCGTGCGATAAAAAATCTGATTCGGTATCCTGCAATAGTTTTAAATAGGAAGGGAAAGCATACCCCTGCTTTTTTATTATCGCATTAATAAAACTTTTCTTATTAATGAATGATTACCCATATTTAAATTGATGAAATAAGTACCTATCGGCAATTTTGCTGCATCCCATCTTACACTATGCATGCCTGGGCCATAATCTAAATCGTTGAAAACAGCAACTTCTTCTCCAAGAATATTGAAAATAGAAATATTCACCCGGGCAGCTTCTTTAAGAAACACTTGAATGTTTGTTGAGGATGAAGCCGGATTTGGCGAAACATTAATATAATTAACCGGACTATTTTCAGTTTTTTTTTCTTCTTCTATAGAAGTTACAGCACCTTGTATCACGGCATTTAATGTACCCTGGTCGATTACTGCGCCGTTATTACGATTAAACAATCCATTATCCCAGCAAAAAGGAATGAGACCATGACGAATTGCTGAATTCGTAACATAATTAAAATAATGTTCTCTCGAAGCTATATGCAGCGTCAGATCTTCTCCGGTTAGAGACATGCGTTTTATTGCCCCGTATTCTCCAAGAATCACCGGAATTCCCTTATCAATAAATTTTGTTTTCATTGATTGAAAATAGGTTTCCACTGCACTCTCTTCACCCCATGTAGCGTTGCGGGTAGGATTGCTTGTGGAATGATAATCTTTCCCCCAGAAGTAAAACATTTTACCCCAGTTTGCATCTTGCTCGAGGCCGCAAAACTGCCATGGTGTATAGTAGTGAATCTCAGCCATGAGGCGGTTCTCTATTTGATCAGCCGGCATAGATGACATCAATTGATTGGTTTTGTCAATATCGGTTGACGGACCCTGAATGATTAAAACGCGGGAACTGTTGTTGCCGCCTGTGGCGCGGACTGCATCAATAAATGTTTGATGATAGGACATCAATACAGCCATCTGGGCGGCATTATCAACGTTCGGTTCGTTAGCACCTGCAAAAAGGAGGTGCTCATCATAATCTTTAAAGTATTCTGCGATTTGCGTCCAATAAGCTTCTTGTTTTACATTCACTGTATCCTGCATAGCTTCCGTAACATTATTTTCCAGCCAGCCGCCGTCCCAATGGCAGTTGATAATAACATACAGATTATTAGCATAGCAGTAATCAATTACTTCCTTCACGCGCGCAAGAAAGTCAGTATCAATTTCCAAGGTGGTTTGATTAGCATGGCTGTTCCAAGCACATGGAATGCGGATAGTATTAAATCCGGCTCTCTTTACAGAATCGATCAACTGCTGGTTTATCTTAGGATTCCCCCAGTCCGTTTCATTTGTGGGGACTTCCAGTGAATTTACGGTATTCCAGCCGATAGTCATTTTGCTGGCAATTTCAGACGCCGTCGGCAATTGCGGGTAAATTGGTTCATTAAGAAATAGACCTAAAAGCAAAAAGGTCAAACTTGACTTGCCAAACATCAGGGTTATTGTCTTCAGCGAGCAGAATTTAAATTTCATTTAAATTTTTCCTTAAACAGATTCTGTCCTATTTATTTTCTTATAATTTTCTATTTGGCGGTTTTTATTATGAATAATCATAATTATAATTTAATAAAATTTAATAGAAAAAATCATCCTCACAGAACTCAATTTCTTTTAAGAACTTATGTACAATACTAATAAAAATGTATCAGTTATTCTGATTTTTCCATACTCCGTTTAAGCGCTGCCAACTTATTTTTGTATAAAAAGTTTTAATTTATGATGAATAAAATAAATTAACAGGATAAACAATGCAGAAGCGTAAATTGGGAAAAAACGGTCAGGAAGTCTCGGCTATCGGCCTCGGATGCATGGGAATGAGCCATGGTTACGGCCCCCCGGCAGACAAAAAAGAAATGGTCTCACTTATTCGTTCAGCCGTTGAACTCGGTGTAACATTTTTCGATACTGCTGAAGTTTATGGTCCATTTACAAATGAAGAACTCGTTGGCGAAGCTCTCTCTCCTTTTAAAGGACAGGTTGTAATTGCCACTAAGTTCGGATGGAAACCCTCAAACATAGATGGAAAGTGGACTGAGCCCGGACATAGTCTTCTTTATTTTTCTTCCGCCATTGCTTTACGAAGCTGCCTGGCAAGTATCATGGAAAGAATTTTGGAAATGGTGACGTGTGAATATCAGTCTTGG
>JBLNGL010000755.1:0-2663 GCA_050264735.1 Ignavibacteria bacterium
ATGCTTACCGGAGTAGAATCCTTAGGTACCAGTATCTTATTTTTTGGAAACGAGTACTCGGGTACACCATATCTTCACATCAGTCCTAACGGTAAATCACTTGCCTTTGGAGCAAGGAAAGAAAGAGAATTATGGTGGAAAGTGATAAATATAGAGTAATAAGAAAAACAAAAACCTGCTAACATAAGTAAAGTTTTGGTGGTGAAAAGAGTTGCATTCAAACTCATTACCCGGAATTGGATCCGCCTATGATGAAAAGAAAAGCCGATAGGAATCAGGAGATACTTCCTAAATCTCCGACTTCCATGACCATTAATTGGATTGCTACGGTTATTTTTCTCTACAGTCTTACACTCATTAAAGATTATAATATGTCTGGCGTAGAAGCAGCGGTATTTGCTATGACTGCATTGGCGCTTCCGATAATTATCCTTGAATATATTTTTTTAGAACCGTATAACCGTCCATCAACAGGGCTGAATTTTAAACTTAAAAATGCAGCTGATATTAATAGAATAATGGTTAAGATTGCCGGTTTATATGGAACGATAGGGTTTGTTGCACTTATCTATTGGTTATTTCCCGTTTACCGGTCAGATCCTTTTTTTGACAATTACTGGATTTTTGCTAAATATATTGCTCTTATCCTGCTGGCAGGGGGTATTCCGTATTTTATTATCCTGGATAAATATTTAGTTGAGCCCTGCGATAGCTACTGGCATTTCGGCAAGTTTATATTAGGCCAATGGAAAAAGAGTGATATCAAAATCGTTAGGCAGCATATCTTAGGCTGGGTAGTAAAACTGTTTTTTCTGCCGTTGATGTTCAGCTATTTGATCGATAATATTAATTTTTTCAAGACGGCAGATTTTTCCGCAGCGAAGCATTATTTCCCTAATATGTGGGATTATCTTTATAATCTCATTTTTACAGTTGACCTGGTGTTTGTAAGTGTAGGATATTTAATGACCATGAAAATATTTGATTCCCATATACGTACAACTGAACCGACGATATTGGGATGGCTTGTGGCGCTGCAATGTTACCAGCCGTTCTGGGGTTTTTCATCTGGTAATTATTTACAATACGATGATGATTTTTATTGGGGAAATTTATTTGCCTACAATGAATCTTTATATACTATCTGGGGAGTTATTATTCTGATATTGTTATTTATCTATATGTGGGCATCCATTCCCTTTGGCATCCGATTCTCCAACTTAACCAACAGAGGGATTTTAACCAACGGTCCATACCGGTTTTGTATGCATCCAGCTTATGTGAGTAAAAATCTTTCATGGTGGTTAATATCCATACCCTTTTTATCACAGGCAGGTCCCTGGGAAGCTATTCGGCAATCAATATTATTACTGTTTTTGAATATCATCTATTTTTTACGGGCAATCACTGAAGAGCGGCATTTATCTCAGGATCCGAATTATGTCAAGTATGGCCTGGCAATGAACAAACGGAGTGTATTCAGAGGACTATTTGGAATATTTCCTTTTTTAAAATATAATCCTCAAAAATATTTAAGCCAGTTAGATGACTATTCAGCATTTACTGTCCCCAAATCAATATCTTCCAAAAAATAGTGATTATTAGAAGACGAAAAATTAGTTATTCAATCTCTGTTGCTTTGGAGTTAAGATATTCATAACATGTCAATCCCATCTAACAATCCCTCATTTGCAGCAATTTAGACATTATTTCTTTGAAACATTATAGCAATTGGCAGCCGTTTTTTGGTTATATAAAGAGAATAAGTGGCTACTTTTTTCTGAAGAATGGTTGTATGTTTATTGACAAATTTGTCGGTTTCAAACACATAAAAAAGCTTTGATCTTTCGAAGATTTCTTCATACCGAGCGAAAGATTTTATTCACTTAGATGAAACACATAATTCAAGATACTATACTTGTTTTTTTGCTGATATAAAATTCCACAAACACAACAGATTATTGTTATCGCTGAATATTAACTGATAGGATTCAGTAATGCAAGCCAAACTTGCAAAACACAATAGATCGAATGAATTTCTTCTCATTTATTTGCCCGCATTTCCACTTCATTGTTTAAGTCCTCCGTAGTTTTCTTCGCATCAGCTTAAAAATTTTTTTACCAAAATTTTTAACTATAGGAGTATACTATGAAACTCAATACTATTTTAACCGGCGTGTTGGTTGTGCCACTAACCGCTTTCTTTATCGGATGTTCCGATGATCAGCCATCACCAGTACAACAAGGAGCCAAACAAGAATCCGGCATTAATAGGAACCACGACGGCATGCAGACTGAGGCTTACCAGTCGGGCACCCACGATGGTTACTTCTGGTCGCTTTGGACAAGTGATGGTCTCACCGGGTCCGTAAATTATTCGAATGGATCCGGCGGTAATTACAGCGTTTCCTGGAATTGCAACGGGAATTTTACTTGCGGCAAAGGCTGGAGTACAGGATCACTTACGAGAATAGTCGGCTACAATTGCGGCGCCTATAGCCAAAGCGGTGGCGGAGGGTCATTTGGTTACTATGGGTGGTCGAGAAATCCGCTGAGAGAATATTACGTTAATGAGAAGTGGCCCGGCACCAGGCCAAGCGGCACTAGCATGGGTACTATTAACAGCGATGGGGGAACATACAATCTATATCGGGCTCAGCGAG
>JBLNGL010000756.1:0-3183 GCA_050264735.1 Ignavibacteria bacterium
ATTTTTGCAATGTTCTATATTACTAAAGCTGCAATCGATTATATGGCCGAAGGAGATGTAATTATCAACACTTCCAGCGTTACAAGTTACCGGGGCAGCGAGCATCTTCTGGATTATTCCGCAACAAAGGGTGCAATAACCACTTTCAGCAGGTCTCTTGCAGCAAATCTTTCCAAAGATAAAATAAGAGTGAATATTGTAGCGCCCGGACCAATCTGGACCCCGTTGATACCTTCAACGTTTAAAGATGTTACTGATTTTGGAACAGACACTTTGCTGGGCAGAGCCGGTCAGCCTAGTGAAGTTGCTCCCGCTTATGTTTTTCTAGCTTCCGAAGATTCTGCATATATAACCGGTCAGACAATACATGTAAACGGCGGAGGTTTTATATCGTCATAAAGTAAGTAAGAAAGGATTAGGAATGCGTGTATATGTTATGCCAATTGACAGTAAGTGGATTGTAAAAAGGGAAAGCTCCGATGAAATTTTAGCGTCTCACTACAGAAAAGATAAAGCAATCGAAAGCGCCAAGGAAATATCACTAGGAAGGGATGCCGAGCTTATTATTTTAAGGAAAGATGGTACTATCGATAATCTGGATGCTTACGGAGTTAATCCTTTTCCTTCTGAAGACAATGCACCGGAATACAGGGAAGACGATTCGGAATTATAATCCACTGATGAATGATGATTAGGAATGACTTAAAAAAGATAAAACGGAAAAGAAATAGTTCAACTGAAACGAAAAAAGATCTATCTGAATCGTACAATAAATTTAAAGAGTTCGAGGGGCAGATTTATACAGGTGCAAAGGTTGGAAGAGGACAGAGGTGGTACTATAAAACCGGCGAATGGAAAGAAAAAAAGGTTGCACCGGATAGGTGGGAATTTACTTACGAGGTGCCTAAAAGAAGAGCAGGGAAAGCACCGCCAGGATCCGGAGCGCCTGTCGGAACAGAATATCACTGGTACATCCTCGCTCACCAATTGGTCCGTAAGCTTGATGCTAATAATTATTCTACTTCTATGAGCGGTCTTAAATATAAACTATCTCATAAACGCGCTGATAAAGATAAATGGAATTCTTCAGACCGGACACAGCGGAAAAGGCTGATAAAAATTTTAACGGATTTGGCGGACCAATTAGTAAAAAGAAATAACTGAATAATCCGGATAAACCGGACATCAGAAGTTCAAAATTTTTTTTGCTGCAGATAATCCGCTGGCAAAGGCAGCCTCAACTGTTCCTATCGATTCGTCTTCCGATAATGCCTCACCTGCAAAAAATATAGTATCGTCAGTAGATCTGTTTAAAACTTTTTTAGCATTCGGTGTTTCAACTGTTGCATACGAATAAGCACCGAGTGAAAAAGGATCTTCCTTCCAGTTGGCAATAAATGCCGAATTAATTTTTTTCTCAATAAAAGATTTTTCGGCATCAAAAATTTTGCATAGAGCTGAAACTGCCTCTTCGATCAGATGATTACTGCTCATGTTCTGCATTTTATCGACATTCGGGCCTGCAAACCAACCGGTTAAAATTGGAACTTTTTTGGGCAGCTGACTCCACCAGGCGGTAAAAATTGTATCCGAAATAATAAAACCCGGTTGATGCAATTTTCGGGCACCCGTCTCTTCAGTATCCCAGAAAGCTTCTTTAAATTCAAAAAATACTTTTACCACCGGACCATACCCGATTGAATTCAATGCTCCGGATATTTCTTTTAGCCCCGGATTAAATTTTATGAATGCTTTATTTACTTCGGAAGATTTGAGAATACCTGCCGGAACTGTAACCAGGATTTTTTTTGCTTCATATCGATCTCCGGATTGAGTCAGAACTTCAGTATTGTTTTTCTTCCAATTAATTTGTTTAGCCATGCTTGAAGTAACTATTTTGCATCCATTCTTTGCTGCCTCTTTATATAGAAAATCTATTATTCTCCGGTAGCCGCCTTCAATTCGGTAAGGTGACGATACTCCTTCGCTTCCCCATTCTTCACTTAAAGCAAGTGTGCTGGCTTTATTAATATCCGCAGCATCATATCCCTCAACAAATCTTACTGCCGATTCTTTAACTTCCTCGTACTTCTCTTCATTGAGATATTTTTTTAAAAATTCAGAAAAGGGAATATCTTCCTTCAATTGCTTGACTTTTGATGAAAGGACAGATATTCCTTCAATAACATCCGCAGACTTTATTACCTCACCCTTTTTAACCCGGTATGTTTCTCCCTCAATTTCATAAAAAGGAATATTAGCTTCTTTTAATATCGACATCGTAATAGGAAGTTCGCCGTGAATAAATTCTGCGCCTGCTTCGATAGGAATCGAAAAACCTTCGGGAATTGCAGTGAATATTCTGCCGCCCAGCCGGTTTCTCGCTTCAAGAATAGTCACACTCTTCATCTTTGAAATTTCCCTGGCAGCAAGCAGTCCTGCCGCTCCGGCACCTATAATTATTATCTCTGAATCATCATTAACTTTTTTCAGCATAAACTCTGCTTAATGTTTGGAGTTTGATAAAGTATTATTAAACTTTATAAATTGATGACTTCTGCATTGTGTCAACAGTTTGTTATGTGATACAAATCTGGCGGATAATATTGTATAATAGTTCCTGCCTTAAATGTAAGTGACATTACCGCTGCATTTTTGATTTTTCATTAAGAATTTGGAAGGGGAAAGTAGCTGTTGATTTCCGTTACGCTTTCAAAAAAGAATTATTAACTACTTTAGGTTTTAAAAAAATTATAAAATAATCTAATGAGTACAAGAAAGGATTATCAGCCGATTGAAAATTACGGAGTCATCGGTGACCTGAACACAATTGCTTTGGTAGGCATAAATGGTTCGATTGATTTTATGTGTTTTCCTCATTTCGATTCTCCATCCATATTTGCGGCGCTGCTTGACAAAAAGAATGGCGGATCTTTTTCCATCTGTCCCACATTTGATGATGTTAAGTATAAACAGCTGTACATTCCTGAAACAAACATTCTGTTGACCCGCTTTCTTTCGGAAGCGGGTGTAGGCGAGTTAACCGACTTTATGCCTATCAAAGACATGTACGACGGTAATATCCTTGTAAGAAGACTTACATGCATAAAAGGAGACGCACAATACATTATGCAATGCTCCCCCTCATTTAATTATGGATTATCCCGGCATTCACTTGAAGTA
>JBLNGL010000757.1:0-6668 GCA_050264735.1 Ignavibacteria bacterium
TTCGGCATTTCAGGAAAATTATTAAATAAGGAGACTGCAAAAGAGATATGGGAGCAGTGCAATATTTTACTCGGTACAGATAATTTTTCAACCAGAGGATTATTAAATCATTTTAAGGTTAAGATTGTATGCACTACGGATGATCCTCTGGATAATTTGGAGCATCATAAGAAAATATCTGCAGATAATTTTTCGGTTAGGATTTTGCCTGCTTTCCGGCCGGATAAAGGAATGTCTGTTGAAAATATAGATTCTTTTAGTTTATGGCTTTCAAAGCTTAAAGAAATTACGAATATAGATATAAATAATTTTCATGAATACATCCGGGCAATCAGGGAGAGACATGATTATTTTAATCGGAATGGATGCAGATTGTCGGATCACGGAATTGAAACCCCTTTCAGCGAGGATTACAGCTCCAAAGAAATTGAGGCTATCTTTCAAAAAATCTTAAAGAAAAATAGTTTAACAAGTGACGAAATTTTAAAGTTTAAATCCGCAATGATGTTCGAATTTGCCTTAATGGACTTTGAAAAAGGATGGGTTCAGCAGCTGCATATCGGGGCATTGAGAAACAACAACAGCCGCATGATTAAAACACTTGGTCCGGATACAGGTTTTGATTCAATCGGAGATTTTGAGATTGCAGTTCCTCTCGGCAGATTTCTGAATAAATTAGATTCGGAAAATCATCTGCCGAAAACAATTATTTACAATTTAAATCCTAAAGACAATGAAGTAGTTGCAGCAATGATCGGGAATTTCCAGGACGGCAGCTTTCCGGGGAAACTGCAGTTCGGGAGCGCCTGGTGGTTTCTTGATCAGAAAGACGGGATTGAAAAGCAGTTAAATGCATTGTCAAATATGGGTTTATTAAGCCGCTTTGTCGGAATGCTTACCGATTCCAGGAGTTTTCTCTCATATTCACGCCACGAGTATTTCAGAAGAATTCTATGCAATATGATTGGGCAGGATATTGAAAGCGGCATTGTCCCGGATTCTGAAGAAATAGTTGTACCTTTAGTTAAGAATATATGCTGCTATAATGCTTTGGATTATTTCAAATTTACCTAACACGAAAATTTTATTGATAAGCTTAAATGAACTTCAACTTCCTACCTTCAATTAAAAACTTTAACACAATCTGAAAAAGATAAGAACCATTCCGGCACTAATCGGAACGGATTCAGAGGAGAATTCTTTATGAAACTGTTTTTTTCAATTAAGGTCCTTATTTTTCTTTTCCTTACTATTAACCCCTACATTTTAAGTCAGGGTGTTCTCAGCGGTGTGATTAAAGATTCGCTGTCAGATAAACCGTTGATTGGAGCTAACGTATTTTTAACCGGCACTTCTTTAGGAAGCGCAACCAATATTGAAGGAGAATTTTCAGTCCCGGGAATACCTTCGGGAAAATATACACTAAAAATTTCTTATATAGGATACAGGTCAAAACAAATCCCGATTACCATAGCCAATAAACCTGTAAAGCTCAATGTGAAACTAGTCCCGGATGTAATAGAGGGGGAAGAAGTAGTTGTAACCGCGCAAGCCTCCGGTCAGATTTCAGCAATTAATCAGCAGAAATCTTCAAATACAATCGTAAATATAGTTTCGGAAGAAAAAATTAAAGAACTTCCCGATCAGAATGCTGCCGAATCTATCGGGCGTCTTCCGGGAGTTTCGATTTTACGATCCGGCGGTGAGGCAAATAAGGTTATTTTACGCGGACTTGGAGATAAATTTACAGATATTACGATAGATGGCGTAAGAATACCTCCTACTGATCCAACTGCAAGGGGGGTCGATTTAAGCATGCTTTCTCAAAGTTCCCTGGCGGGTATCGAATTATATAAAGCTCTGACCTCAGATAAAGATGGAGATGCATTGGCAGGAAGCATAAATCTTGTTACAAGGAAAGCCCCGGAGAAAAGAGAATTAAGAGCGGATTTGAAAGGCAGCTATAATGGTTTGATGGAATCCTATGAGCAATATGATTTTTCTTTTCAGTATGGAGAAAGATTTTTCAAGAATTTTTTGGGAGTGCAGGTATCCGGGAATCTTGAACACAAAATCAGAAGCAATGAAAGAATAAATGAAAACTATAATTTTGACCAGGCATTTCCCGGGGACTATTTTATTAACAACTTTCTGCTTGAGTTTACGGATGAAGTAAGGAAGAGAAATGGTCTCAAATTATTATTGGATATTAATACGCCCGATGGCGGTGTCATTAAATTAAATAATGTTTACGGTGGTACTTCAAGAGATTATTTCTGGTCTTCAAGGGATTATCCGTCAAACGGCGGCGGGAATTATAACGGCGATCCTGCTTATGATTACCGCGATAGGGAGCAAGAAATAAAAACGTTCAGCAGTTCTTTGCATGGCGATAATAATCTTTTGGGATTTAAGTTAGAATGGGGTGCATCTTTTGCCCAATCGGAATCCTATTTCCCATACGATTATGAGACAATTTTTGTAGAAGACAATGGTATGGATCCCTCGCCACAACTTAGATCAAATCCTTCACAACTAGTAGATTATGCTGTGAATAATTATTTAAATGCTTCGCTTGAGTGGGCATATTACAATGAGCAGGATAATTTTGATAAAGAACGTAATGTATTTTTAAATCTTGCAAGACCTTATACTATTGGAAAATCATTCTCCGGAGAAATAAAAGTCGGCGGCAAATATAAAATAACGGACCGATCAAACAATCGGACTCAAAACTTGACTCCATACTATCTCGGCAGATGGATGAGCAATGAAAGATTACCTGACGGTACATTCAAGCCAAAAGATTTTACAGGCACACCGTTCGAGGAATGGTGGAAATTAGGAGGAGGTGCAATCGGTTTAAACCAGTTCTTTTCTAATTTGGAGGAGAGAGACGTCTACGAACAATTTCCTTTAAATCCCTTAATCATTCGCGATAGACTTCGCCAATGGCAGGAACTGAATAAATACGGCGTTAATGCCACCGGTTCATATGAACCGAACGCCCAGGAATTGTGGTATAATCCGCTAATTAAATTTGATGATTACCTTATTAGGGAAAGAGTTGCAGCCGGGTATATTATGAATACTCTAAATATGGGACAGATGATTACCCTGATCGCCGGGTTAAGAATTGAAAATGAAGATAACGATTATCAGTCTACTTATATGACCCGATCTGTCGGAGGTTTTCCGGTGGAATCCGGCACAATCAGAGATACTTCATCTGCATCCACTCAGCAGGTCCTTCTGCCTAATGTCAATTTGGTATACAGACCGTTTGAATTCATGAGTCTTCGTTTAGCTGCGTATAAAGCATTAGCCAGACCTGATTTTAATATGAGATTAGATCGATATATAGCGGGGCGTCCTGCCGAAGTCAGCAGTCAGCCTCAAGTTTATGTCGGAAATATAAATTTAAAGACTGCAGAAGCATGGAATTTTGAAGTAAATACATCTTTTTATGGAAATGAAATCGGATTAATCTCCGTATCTGCTTACTATAAGGAAATTAAGAATATGTTCCATATGCTGAACAATTTTAATACACAGGCTGTAGCAGATGAAGATGGAGTACTCCAGGATACGCTTATTCAAAGCTTTGGTATTGAATGGCCTTCACAAATGGGAACAACACCATATAACCTAACTCTTCCTTATAATTCTCCGAAACCCACAAAAGTATGGGGATTTGAATTCGAGCATCAAATAAATTTTCATTTCCTGCCCGGTTTACTTAAAAATATCGTGCTTTCTTATAATGCCTCTTTTGTCCAATCGGAAACGGTAACCTATGGTTCAAAAACGATCAGCTATACCTATATTGATCCGAGAGGCATTCGCAGAACCGCATTTACAAATATTCTTGTAGAACGGAAACAAAAGCTTGAAGGAATGCCTGAATTTTTCGGGAATATCTCATTGGGTTATGATATTGCAGGATTTTCAGGAAGAGTATCTGTTTTCCACAAAGGACAGCATAATGTCTCTTTCTCTGCTTCGGGATCAGCTGATCAGGTTACAAAGCCGTTTACACGACTAGACGTAGCTCTCAAACAGCAAATTACAGACTATTTGTCTGTTTTTATGAATGTGAATAATATTACTAATGTTGAGGAAGGTTCTGAATTAAACAGACGCCAATATCAGTATATACTTTTTGATCAAAGCGAAAAGTATGGTTTAACTGCTGATTTCGGTTTGACAATTCAACTGTAATTTCTAAAAATAAAATGAACAAAAATGATTAAGAAATATTAAAAGGAGGTGCATCTTAATAAAAATTTAATTCGGGGACTAATTTATAATTAATTAACAAAGGAGGTTCTAATGATTTTCAAAAGACTTTTGAGTACTATTATTTTTCTCCTGCTGCCGATTACAGCATCTCTAAGCCAGGAGGATGTATTTACACTCGTTCCTTTCAATGGGGATTCACTTACATATACTAACTGGCAAATAATAGCCGATACTACTGCAACCGGCGGATTATTGCCTAATCGTGTATATGAATTGTACCGTGATTCAATTTATTCTGCTAACCGCATATTTACTGTTTTAGCCGGTGAAACATTACGTCTTAGAGCTAAAGAAGGAAGCGGTAAAAAACCTATTCTCTTTCTGGATCAATCCGGCACTGGAGCTCAGCCGACAAGACCTCCGGGAAATTTCGTAGTACTGAACGGTGCAAATTTGGAAATTAGCAATATTTGCATTACAGGTTTTGATGAAATTCAGCCTGATAGAGTCGGAGGAGTTCAAGGTGGATTGATTAATACTACTGCAGTCGGTAATACTATAATACTCGACGGAGTTATTTTTAACAATATCAATGGCCAGCATGTACGTGTTGGAAATAATTCTGTAAAAGTTCAAGTTACAAATTGTATTTTCGGCAATATGGGAGCTTTAACTACTTCAAATCTGGGCGCAGGTAAAGGTCTGGATTTAAGAGAAGCTGCTATTGATACGTTTATTGTTGAAAATACTACTTTCGTTAACTATCAGGACCGTGCAATCAGGCACTATAACTTTAATAATCCTCAAGCCGGAACAGGTAATTTAGGATACTGCAGAATTAATCATAATACATTTGCCAACGGAATGGGCTTTCATGGCTTGTTGTCTTTAGGCAACTTAGGCTCCACTGCAATAATCACCAATAATTTATTTGTTGATGCTTTTGCTTTGGGAGAAGATTCCACCGATGATACACGTACTGCGGAATGGGCTAATACCGGTGAATTGTATCCCAACGGTAACAACAGAATAACCTGGATTTTCTCTGCTCCGAATGATACCACCCAGTGGACCATAAGTAACAACTTTGCAGTCGTTAGTCCCGAAGGACAGGCGTGGCTTGCTGAAGATCATTTCGGGAACGGAGCTTTTAATGTCGGCTCGCAGCTTTCATGGCATATCAACAGTAGGCTAGGAGCTGATTCTGTTACTGCATTTACCAGGGAAGACGATTTGGTGTTGAATAATAAGCCCAATTTAATGACGAACATGATGACCTGGTACGAAGATCCGACCGGCGGAAACAGAACCAAAAATACTCCCGGAGCTGTTTTTGATGTAACTACTGACGACTATGATCGTCGTGTGGTTGAATATTACAGGGATACTCTAGATGCTGCATATCCCACAACTGCTGCCGCATATACAGGTGGTGTAGATTGTTTCCCTGTCGGAGATTTGAACTGGTTCCCGGATAAGAAAGCAGAATGGGAAAGTGGTTCAGGTCAATGTTTTACACCATTAATCACTGTTGATGGTAATAAAGATGATTTCTATAATACCTTAACCGGTCCTGATGACGGATATCTACAGATCAGATCCTATGCATGGAATGATAACGGTGTACCTACTAATGATTCAGATTTATCAGCAAAAGTATGGGCTGCGTGGGATGAGCAATGGTTCTATGCATACTTTGAAGTAATGGATGATGTTATTTCCGGAAGCGGCCAAAATGCTTATCAGGATGATGGTATGGAGTTAAAAATCGATCCGGAAGCAACAGACAGTGTTGCAAACACAATTTATGCCCCAAATTTAACAATACTTGGCGGCGCCGGATCGGACAGCTTAAATATAATTACGAATGCGGCCAACAAGCAGTATGCAAGGCATACAGTAGAGGGAGGATATGTACTTGAAATAGGTATGAAGTGGTCAGAAATAACTACAGCCGGAGAAACTGTTTCAGTTGCAGCAGATAGTGTCTTCGGATTGGCGATTAATATCCATGATAATGACCAATTAACGGGTGGTACCCGGGTTGCCTCAGTAATGTGGGCAGCCGTCATGCTGGATGCAGTTTGGAATACTGCTGAATATTTGGGAACAGTTAAATTCCTACCCGGAAATAAGTTTCAGTTTATTCCGACAAATAATATGACTCCATGGAGAACCAACATAATACCTTATGACGGTTCTGATTACGTCCGCGTCGGAGTAGATGAAGATCAATCATTGCTCCCTAAGCAGTTCAGCTTAAGCCAGAATTATCCGAATCCATTTAATCCATCTACTACGATAAGATTTGCATTGCCGCAGCAGACATTGGTTCAGCTTGATGTATATAATCTACTCGGCGAAAAGGTAATGGAATTGATAAATGAAGAAATGCCTGCAGGATATCATCAAACAGCATTCAATGC
>JBLNGL010000758.1:0-2991 GCA_050264735.1 Ignavibacteria bacterium
TTACCGGTGCCAGTATAATAGGCAGGGCTTCCTTAATCAGCAGTTTCCAGCCACTTAATCCAATCATGCGCGCGGAAACAAAAAAATCTTTGCTCTTCAATGCAATCACCTCTCCCCGTACAATTTTAAATAAGCTCATCCACCCGGAAAACCCTAAAACAAATATTACTGCAAAGATAGAATTTCCAAAAAAAGCCAGCACTACAATAATTAAGAACAGTATAGGGAACATTAAAAAAACATCTGTAATGCGGCCGATCAGGAGATCTACAAATCCACCCGGATAACCGGCAAGAAATCCCAGAAATAATCCAAGGATAAATGAAACTGTTACAGAACATAATCCTACAAAGAGGGATATTCTTGTTCCATAAACCAGGCGCGAGAAAATATCTCTTCCGAATTCATCCGTTCCCAAAAGAAAAAACCTGGTATGTATAACAGGTTTTCCGCTGTGCAGGTTTAATTTTTCAAATCCTAGTTTTTCCCGGTTTTGATTTTGAAAAAAGATTAATTCATTTTTAGCCAAGCGAATGCTGTCTGCAAATATTATTTCTTCACTAAATGATTCTTTAACGACTTTCTTTTTAATGCCGATAAAATTTCCCGCCGGGTAATCATCATTAATATTTTCAGATCGCAAATTAATTACTTTAACGGATCCGAAGGGAGGCAGAAGTTTAGTCACACCAATATTTTTTTGAAAATCGGGATTCAACGGTGCAATAAGTGAAGCAAAGAGGAAAAAGAAAAAAAGAAGAATAACTGCAGCTGATGAAAAATTCAAAGTGCGGGAGAAAATTCTAAATTTTTTTCTTAAAATAATAGAGATTACTGGAAGCACAAGAATTAGTAAACCTGAGATCAAACAGTCAACTAATGCAAAATTAAACTGTCTCAGGGCAATAATTGAATTTGAAAATGAAAGTTCGATATAACTTGCCAGAAGAGCAACCGAGTTTATTATTAAATTAAATCGCAGTATTATAATTAAAGCGGATACCGTAAAAATGAAATGCCATATTTTAATTTTACGCTGCATCAGTTTAAAATGCCTTTCAGAAGCAGTCTTTTATCCATTTTTGCTTTTAAAAAATCCGCAAGCAGATTGCTGACGATAATTAAAAGTCCTGCAACCAACGTACAACCGACAATGAGCGGATAATCGCGCTCAAAAATTGCATTTACGGCAAGCCTCCCCATTCCCGGCAACCCGAATATTACCTCCGTAATCAGCGAGCCGCTCAATAGAACACCGAGTTCTATACCAGCAGCAGCGATTAAAGGACTCACGGCATTAGGAATTACATGTTTCCAGGCAATCTCCTTTTCGCTGAAACCGTTTGATCTGAGATTTAAAATAAAAGTTTTATTATAAATATCTTCAAGATTATCCCGGAGATACCTAAAAAATACAGCTACACCGCTCAGAGATAGAGTTAATACAGGCAGAACCAGATGAAGAAAATAATCCAGCAATTTTCCTAAGAATGAAAATGAATCATTTTCGAACGAGTGAAATCCTGAAGCGGGGAAAAGATCGAATGTTTCAGAAAAAAGAAATATCAGGAATACTCCAGTTACAAATGAGGGCAGAGCATACATTACCAGGCTGCTTTTGGAAACCGCCCTGTCAAAACCACTATTAATTTTTTTAACCGATATCAGAGCTAGAAAGAATGCACAGCAAATTTGAACAATAAAGCTGATCCCGGATAAAAGAATAGTAAACGGAAGAAAATCTTTAATTACCGACAGCACCGGGATCCTGTAATTATAAGATATTCCTAAATCTCCCTGGGCAAGATTTAATATAAAACTTTTATATTGAGTTAAAACCGAACTGTTGAGGTCAAATGATTCCTTAACTTTGGCTGCAAGCTCCGGACTTAATTCAGGGGAAACGAATTTTTGGAAAGGATCGCCCGGGGACATTCTAAGGAGCAGAAAAAGGAAGCTGATCATTAATAATAAAACTAAAATAGAAGAAGCAATCCGTTTTATTAAAACAAAAAAAATTTTATTGCTCACTATTAACTCTTATTTGTTTCAAACGTAATAGCAAACAACAAGCGTACCTCTTATATTTTTCTGCTTAGAACAATTGAACTTTGCTTAATCTTCCAGCCTCCAATACCAGGCATGATGAAGCGGGTATAAGGGAGTCACATTAATATTTTTTATTTTTTTATTATAAGCTACGATATTATCTATCCAATATAAGAATGTAAACGGCGCTTCATTATAGATAATACTTTGTATCCTTTTATAATACCCTGTTTTCAGGTCATCATTCTTGGTTACAATAATAAGCTCGAGAAGGGAATCAACCGATTTATTCCGAAACCCGGCAAGATTAAACTGGTTTGCCTGAAGATCGGAATGCCAGAACGGCTTAAGATCAAGAGGAAGCGGTATTACCCATGCTGCAATCCATGCATCGAATTCCCTCGAAAAAAGTTTATCGAAAAAAACACCCGGTTCATAGCTCTGTACCGAAACATCTATCCCAATCTCCCTTAAATTATTTCTTATTACCGTAGCAGCAAATTCCCTCCGGGGATTCCCGCTTGGAATATTAAGTACAAAGCTGAACTTCGAACCGTTTTTTTCAACTATCCCGTTTCTGTCATTGTCTGTCCAGCCATATTTGGATAAAATTTCCTTCGCCTTTCCGGGATTGTACTCAAATGGTTTTAAAGCTTTATCAAAATATTTTTTGAAGATTGGAGAAACTGGTCCGGATGCCAATTCTCCATAACCTTTCAGATATTCGGTGAGAATTTCCTGCCTGTTCACTGCATAGCTTAAGGCTTTTCTTATTTCAGGATTGCCGAACAATTTATTCGGTGTTATTCTCCCTTCTCCGAAATCAGCTGTATTAATATTATTCCATCCTATATAATCGAATTCCCTTCCCTTAACAGCGGCAATATTAATCCTGCCGTTTTCCTTCAATGAAGAAACATTATCCGGATTTAAATCCTCTAT
>JBLNGL010000759.1:0-3657 GCA_050264735.1 Ignavibacteria bacterium
ACGCCATCAATGCATCAATTGAATCTTTATCTTCCGCAAGATCTCCCTCGACCTTGGAAACCATGTGCATTACATGCGAATATTTTTGTACTTTCATGCTTTCAATAACCTTTACCGAACCGTATTTGCAAACCCGTCCCAAATCATTCCTTCCCAGGTCCACCAGCATTACATGCTCTGCGCGTTCCTTCGGATCATTAGTAAGCTTCTCTTCCAGTCTGGAATCTTCTTCTATATTTTTTCCTCTTTTTCTGGTTCCGGCAATCGGAAGTACCTGTGCTCTTCTGTTTTTTACTTTTAAAAGATCTTCAGGGGATGTACCAATGACTGTAAAATCATTTTCGAATTCCAGGAAGTACATATAAGGGGAGGGATTTATTATTCTTAATGCGCGGTAAACATTTAATAAATCTCCTTTAAATTTCGTTGAAAATCTTTTTGAAAGGACAATCTGGAAAATATCACCTTCGTTAATATTTGCCTTGCCTGCTTCTACCTGTTTATAAAATTCATTCGGATCAAAATCTTCATAGATCGCTTCCGGTATTAAAAAATCCGTAGAATAATTAATCGGCTTTTTCAATTCTTGACGCAGCTTTAATAATTCATTTTTTGCTTTATTATAAGCTTCTTCCAAATTCGTATTCTTTTCAATTAAAACATTAGATATAAGAATTATTTGATGCTTATGATGATCGAAGGCGAGTACCGAGTTATAAATTCCAAAAATAGAGTCGGGATTTTCAAATTTTCGGGAATTAAATTTAACAACCTTCTCCAATATTGAAATATTTTCATACCCCAGATAGCCTACAATTCCGCCTGTAAAGTCGGGAAGACCTTCAATTTTAGGCTGCCTGTATTTTTTAATCTCTTCCCTGATATATTCAAAAATGGATTTATCATAACAAATTTTACTCCCGTTAACCTGCTCGGTGATATTGTAATTTTCATTCTTGAAGATTTTAAAAGGATTTTTGCCGATGAACGAATACCGGGACATGTTAGCTGTTTTTTCAACGGATTCGAGAAGAAAATTTTGTTTTCCTTTTTCCCGGATTTTAAGGTATGCAAGAACCGGTGTAAGCAGGTCGGCAGTTATTATTTCATAAACCGGAATCAGATTATAATCTTTTGCTAATTGTTTGAATTGTAAAAAATCCATATGCATCTATTTTTGATTAAGAGAAAGATTAAAAGAAAGAGTAAGAACTCTTACCGTTTGAATCAGCCAATCGACTATTAGTGTCATTCAAATACATCTTCCTTCCCTCCCTTTGGGGAATGGAGGAGGCTTTTAAACCAAAAAAAAACCCTTCCCAGTTTGCCTGAGAAGGGTTTTAATTATAATTATTTCTCTAGGATTACTGAGTCATATTGTTAAGCATACTAAACCACCACCAAAATATTGGGCTGAAATAGCGGTTTGCGTTATAATATGTCCCAGTGTTCTTTTTCATTTTTGTGAATGTAAATGTAACACCTGGTTAGATCTTTGTCAATAAGGAGATAAAACTTTTTTTTTAGACATATGATGCAAATCATTAAAAAGAAGAAAATTCAGATATTTATGACCCTTTTGTAAGCTGCTGTAAAACCTTTCCCACATTTCAAAATATTTAATGCCATTCCATTAATATTGCTACTGATTCTTCAATGTTTTTATATTTGAACATTCAATAAATTTCAAATTATAATGAACAGGGAACTATTCAGATCCAAAATTCACCGTGCAACCGTTACTATGGCAGAGTTATACTATGAAGGGAGCATCACAATAGATAAAAAATTATTGGAAGCTGCGGATATCCTTCCTTATGAAAAAGTACAGGTTGTAAATTTAAATAACGGAAGCCGTCTTGATACTTATACAATGGAAGGCCCTGCCGAAAGCGGCATGATCTGTTTAAATGGTCCGGCAGCAAGACTAGGAATAATCGGAGATGAAATAATCATAATTGCTTATTCCCAAATGTCGGAAGAAGAAGCCCGGAAGCATAAACCTAAAATTGTTTTGGTTGATAAAAACAACAGAGTTATAAAAATTATTTAACTTCACAAGAGAAGCAAATCCATTGATTTTATTGAATCTTTTCAGTAAAATTTGTTTGGAATTTAAAGGATCAGATCATGAAAAAATTAGCTTTTTTACTGTTTTTCGGATTTACAGCTCTAGGCTATGCACAATATAAAGAACCCGGTTTTCCGACAAGTCATGTAAGCGACGGTTTAATAGATTATGATTCGGGGAGTCTTTTCAGCTTTCTGAATTCAGAGAATTTCCTTATGAAGCATTCATTCAGCTTATCCTATTCTGCGTTCGGCAATGAAGCTTTATCTCTCGGCGTTTATACCAACAGCATGTTTTATAAATTTAACAACAATTTGAATGCTCAGCTCGATGTAAGTTTTGTGCAATCACCGTACAGCACGCTCGGAAAAGAATTTCAGAAAAGCATAGACGGGTTTTATATCAGCCGTGCCGCGGTTAATTATAAACCCTGGAATGATGTTTTAATCTCCGTTCAATATAGAAATCTGCCGTACAATAGTTATAATCCTTATTGGGGATTTTACGGAGACAGAAATTTCAGCGACAGCTTTAATGATAATTTTCTGTTTGGAAAATAATTTTTTTATTCTACCACAGCTTCAGGCAAGATCATTTACGTGAAGGAAAAAATCCCCCCAAAAAAAATTAAGTCTTCAGTACAAAATTTTATTTTAAATTCGATCATAATAGTACTTTGCCTGATTATTTCATTCATGGTCCTTTCTGTTGTAACAAAATTTCAGAAATTCAAAGAAACTGCAAATGAAGAGGGCAATAAGAAACCTGCTGCAGATATAGTGCAGCTCGAGGTTCTTAACGGCTGCGGTGTTTTAGGGGTAGCAGATAAATTTACCGAGTACCTCAGAAAAAAGAATTTTGATGTCGTTCAGGTAGGAAATTATCGCTCATTCGATATAGATAAAACATTAATCATTGATAGGACCGGAAATGTAGCCAATGCCGAAAAAGTCGCCGGTTGTTTAGGTATTGATGACAGCAGCATAATACAACAGATAAATAATGATTATTTTCTGGATGTAACTTTAGTGATCGGAAAAGATTACGGACAACTGATAAGCGGATTCCCAAATTAAATTAAAGGAATAAATTGAGCTGAAAGCAGTTAGCAGATAAAATAACAGAACAAATTTTCAGCAAGAAAGGGTATGATGTTGTACTGCTTGATCTCCGGAAATTAACCGCCATTGCCGATTATTTCGTAATCTGCAGCGCCGATTCCGATACCCAGGTTAAAGCTATAGCAGATGAAATAGATTCAAAGCTCGCTGAAGAAGGAATAAAATCGTGGCATATTGAAGGCTACCGTGCATTGAGCTGGATTTTGATCGATTATGTTGATGTTGTTGTTCACATATTTAAAAAAGATTCACGCGAATTTTACAAATTAGAAAAATTATGGGGAGATGCGCCTTCTGTTAAAGTCGAAGATCCGCTTCTGAAAGAAAAAACGAAAACTGCCCGAAAGGTTTCGGCAAAAAGCGGTGAATAATTGCAGCAGCTTTTTACATCATCCCAGGATAAAATCTATATATTTACATATCTGATCAAAAATTATCCGTGATTTATCCGTGTAATCCGTGTAG
>JBLNGL010000760.1:0-3425 GCA_050264735.1 Ignavibacteria bacterium
GTTTCCATTCTGTAGAAATATATTCCGCTCGGCAGTCCGACACCGTTAAATTCTACTTTATAATTTCCGGCTGATTTTTCTTCATCAACAAGTGTTGCTATTTCCCTTCCCAGTAAATCAAAAACTTTAATCGTAACTTTTGAAGGCTCTTGTACAGAATATTCTATTTTTGTGTTTGGATTGAAAGGATTTGGATAGTTCTGTGAAATGAAAAATCCGTTTAGTTTATGCGGCGGTTCTATAATATATGTCACCGGATTTAAAATTTTAATCTTTTTAAATCCCTCATGAGGGAAATAAGTTCTATTGTGAAATATGGATGTATCGGTTACATAAACTCTGTAAGCAATTGTATCGTTAAATTTTAATATTGAGGAATCCAATGGAATGAGCACTGAAAAACTGTCTTTCTGGATTTCAAAAATAGAACTCAAAATAACTGAATCATTTCTGATTAAATTTACTTCTACCTGAAAGGTATCTAACTGAATTGGCTGGGACCAGCTGCTGAAATTTACTTTGAGATGATATGGGAATAAATTAATAGGCTTATCTTTCATCAGATTCGTTGAATCAATCCAAAGATAAATTCTATTATATACCATAGAATCATTGATTGCTGATATTAAAGTTTCCTTTACATCATATTCGCATAGCCCGTTATACCGCCAATAATTATCTTCTATAAGACCTAAATCTTCTATAAACTTCACTTTACGTTCAGCATAATCGCTATATTCAAGGTAGAATTTATTTAAACCGTTAACATTGACTATTGATTTGGTTATTAGATGAAATACCGACCAGCCTCCGTTTAAGGAATTATTGAACCAGAAAGTATCTTTTTCTCCAACATCTAAATTAAAATTAAATGCTTTTAGTATTGTATCCCTGCCGTAATCTACTGATCTTATATAAAGTATCTGTTCTTCATAGTTATAATAAAGTAATTTAACTTCATCTCCGTACCGGTATTGAAAAAATTTTTTATCTTCGATTATGGTATCTTTAATTACCCCACCATTATAGTAAATATCTGAAGTGGAGAAATGACCGCCATGACAATGAGTACTGGAAATTACTTGAACACAGTTTAAGTATCCTGAATCCAGTGGAAAATAATTTTGTGCAAGCAACATCGATCTGAAGCAGATAAATAGTGGCATGAAAATTTGAAACGTTTTCTTCATTTCTACCCCTTAGAAATAAAATTTTAGGCTGAAATAATTAAATTAAATATTCATAGAATGTCAAGACGAGATATAATAATAATGACACTTACCTATGTCCCTTTTTTAAATCTAAATTCACTAAAATAACGTATTACACTTACGGGCAATATTAATTTTAACCTTAATTCATTGACATTATTATTTTTTTTCCTATTTTTGGGTGTATAATTCCCCCGAAAAACGGGCTAATAAGCAAAAGGAAAATTTTTTATAGGGATTTGCTACAGTAATAAGATTATAACTCCAAAGGGTTATAATTAATTTTTACCAGAGTAGCAAATATTCACCGATTATGGGAACCTCTCTGGTCGGTTTTTTTTGTTTTTAGCACATATTGTGCGCCGGTTTATTAATGAAACTTTAATAAAAGGAAAAAGTATAAGGGAACAAAAAAGATACTATATCTCAGATGACCTGCTTTCAGGGGCAGGTTCGGCATTCATAAATAAAAAAGGAAGGTAAGATGAAAACCGTGAAAGCAAAAATCGACAACCCCTTATCTGATCTTATCAGCGATGACATTTTTGAATTGTTACATTCTCACGGGCTAATCGATGAGAAATCGGTAAGGGATTACCAGATAAGAAAGAAATTTAAACAGCTGAGGGCAAGTAAAGTTAGCGCAGGCGATGCAATAGATACCATCAGAGAAGAATATCCTTATCTGCAGTTCGACACAATTAGAAAGATTGTATATCAAATCAGTAAGTAAAAACTTGACAAATATTTGAGATCGGTATATATTGCACCGACTCTTTCAAAGGGTCCTCCCCTGCCCTTTGATGATAATGAGTCGAGCCCAGTGGTCCCCCCATCACTGGGCTTTTTTATGTCTCTCTTGGAACTTTTTCCTCTTAATCTTAATCTTAATGTTATTCTTAATCTGCAGTCTTTTGGACACTGGATACTCCATACGATGCTGGATACCGGACTCCAGATACTTGACACCCGATTCCAGATACCTGATACCGGATATATTCCACTGTTTGCGGTCGATTTGAAGATTTTATCTTTCTCTTATTCTTTCTCTTAATCTTTTTTTCTATTAACTTTAAACTTGTAATTAATTTAGAGAATAACTGAACCAATCATTCAACATTCATTCAAACATTCCAGATTAGGCGGCGCTCATGGCTAAAACAGTGAAAAAGAAAAATGTGAGAACAAATAAGACTTCCTTCGAATCCCCCTTCGGCATTTATTGGAATAAAGGAAATTATTTTTTCCTATTCCTTGGATTCGTTATGCTTGTAATCGGATATTTTGTAATGAGCCTTGGTAATTGGGACAGCATACCTTCTCTGGTTTTGTCGCCTATAATCCTGATTATCGCTTACATACTCATTTTCCCGGCATCAATTTTTTTCCGTAAGAAGGGGAATTCTCAGACCGCAGATGCAAATGCTCCGAAAATCGAACAGACGGATGCCTTAAAGAAATAATTTTTTGGTTCGTTCTTTTTCTAAGCAGATAAATTTTATTTTTTTCTTTTGACCAGATTAACTCTTAATCAGCTCACTGATCTTAAGCTTCTTCTTTCTGTCGAGGGGATAGGACCCGGTAAGATCCGCAGCCTCCTTTCTAAATTCAGGACCACGGAAAAAATTCTCTCTGCAGATTTCAATTCTTTAATGGAAGCGGAGGGAATAAGCACTAACCTCGCTAAAAGAATTCAAAAAGCAAACCGGCAGAGGGATGAGTTTAGAGAATGTACAGTTAAGGAACTCGATTCTTTAAACAAAATTAATGGATTTATCATTACAGTCTGGGATCCTGAATTCCCCCAGCTATTGAAAAAAATTTATGACCCTCCCCTGCTGCTTTACTGCAAAGGCAGGATTGATGAATCCGATAATTACTCGATTGGTGTAGTCGGTACAAGAATGCCTACTGCTTACGGGAAAATCCAGGCGGAAAAAATTGTTGAGGAGCTCGCAGCTCAAAATATAACTATTGTAAGCGGACTTGCGCGCGGCATAGATTCTATCGCGCATCGAGCCGCTCTTAAAAGCCGCGGCCGTACAATTGCCGTGATTGGTTCCGGGTTGAATGTAATTTATCCCCCGGAAAATAAAAAGCTCTTCGAAGAAATTGCGGAAAGCGGATCCGTAATTTCCGAATACCCCCTGGATACTAATCCCGATGCCCAAAACTTTCCTAAACGCAACCGGATTATTTCCGGTCTCTGCTTAG
>JBLNGL010000761.1:0-4225 GCA_050264735.1 Ignavibacteria bacterium
ATTATCTCCTTACGTTTCAAGAGTCATTTCCGAAGCGGAAAAGGAAAATGCCCATGCGGTTATATTCAAGATAAATACTTTCGGCGGAAGAGTAGATGCTGCTACGCAGATAAAAGATGCAATGCTTGCCAGTAAAGTATTAACAATTGGATTTATCAATAACAGGGCAATTTCTGCCGGTGCCCTGATTGCATTATCCTGCAAAAAAATTGCTATGGTTCCCGGTAGCTCTATAGGCGCTGCAACTGTAGTCGATCAATCCGGGCAGAAGGTGGGGGAAAAATACCAGTCTTATATGCGTTCGGAAATGCGCTCGACTGCTGAGAGAAACGGACGAAGAACAGACATTGCCCAGGGAATGGTTGACGAAAGAATTGTTGTTGAAGGATTGGATGACAGTACACAGTTAATTACGCTTACGTCCGATGAAGCCAAGAAATACGGCATTGCGGATACACTGGTTAATAATTTGGATGATGTGCTTGCAGCTTTCAGCCTTGAAGGATCGGAAATTAAAAGAATTAATTCAAACTGGGCGGAAGATGTTGTAAGGTTTATTAATAATCCGATTATTTCCTCTTTATTAATTATGATCGGATTACTGGGATTATATACTGAAATTAAGACTCCCGGCTGGGGCCTTCCGGGCACTGTCGGATTGATTGCCCTTGCACTATTCTTCGGCTCTTCATATATACTTCAGCTTGCATCAATTGTTGAAATTCTTCTCTTTGTTACGGGACTAATCCTGCTTGCTGTGGAAATATTCGTCATCCCCGGATTTGGCTTTGCCGGCATCGGCGGTATCGTATTAATTGTTGCTGCACTTTTTTTAGCGCTTTTAGGAGCGGATCCGTTTATAGATTGGGATCAAGTCTCGGTAGCAATATTTCAGCTTACCGGAGCGCTGGTGCTTTCTCTGCTGGTTTTCCTGATTATTCTAAAATACCTTCCTAAAAGTTCTACTTTCAGCAAATTGGTTTTGGCTGAAGAAGAATCTGCCGATAAAGGGTTTGTTTCATATCCTTCCGATAAAGAACTTATTGGAAAAGAGGGGATTGCATTAACTGATCTGCGTCCCGCAGGCTCCGCAGAATTTAACGGGGAAAGAATAGATGTGATTGCCGATTGGGACTATATTATAAAAGGGAAAAAGGTTAAGGTTATCAGGGTGGAAGGAATTAAGGTTGTTGTAAAGGAAGTGCCTACTTAAGCAATTCGGCAGGCTAAAGAGCTTCGACTATAATTGTATTATCAGAGCTTTTTCTTTGTGTTTCCTTCACTAATCCCTGCGGCGAGTTAGCTTGTGCCGAAAATGAGTTTATCATGCTTGTTGAAGTCTTTGAGCTTTGAACTCTTCCATCGCTTAAATTAAAATAAATTTTACCTGAGCCTGAAACCCTGGGTTTATCGAAATAGTATTGAATCCCTCGATCAGTGGCGGCCTGGTTCCCGGTTACTTCCGTTTTCATATCTCCCTCAATAACGGCGACAGTATCCGCATTAGATTTTTCAAGAGACGTAATTTTAAAAATACTGGTGCTCTTCATTACCAGCGAGGCTAAGGGAATTGCCTCCTGTGGAATCGACCAGCTGGAATCTTTTGCTACTTGTTTTTCAGGAAATTTCCGGAATATCTGCGACAATAAAGGTTTTATGGTCGCTTCGGTTAAGCTTAACCTTAAATTTTCTTTTTGTTTTGAATTAATTGAATCCTGCAACCCGTTTATGCTGATAAATTTGTTAATTATTTGCTCGAACCTGAATACTTCTATTATATCGCCGGACTTGGAAATCCTTATGCCGAAAGGATTGTTTGTAATTGATTCATACTGCGAATAAGGTTTAAGCTCCTCATTATTTTTTGTCTGCCCGCTTTCATATTTAAACTTTTTCCCGTTTGCATCGGCATCTAATTTTACCGAGGTGAAATTACATGTAAGCTCTGCTGCGTTGTTTTTGTCAATGCGGTCGACGGAAAAACTAATTGAATAAATTATCCGCTGAATGATATTATTCTGCACCGTTGTATCATTAGTCTGAAGCTGCACACTTTCGTTCTGTTGTGTGGTTAACCGGTACTTAAAATTTTTTCCTTTTTCAAGCTTATATGACAAAGTGAAGGATTGATTAGGATTCTGCAGTACAAGAGTTTTTGAAACAGATGAATCCGGTTTTAGGGTACCTGTTTTTTCTGCGGGTTCCTCTTTTTTGCCGCAGCCGGGAAGGAGGAGGGAAAGAGTAAGAGAAAGAGCAAAAGAAAGAGTAAGAGATTTGTATTTCATATTGAATTAATCATTGTAATTATTTAAAAGTTCATGATTCGAAAAGAAATGAGATATCTCAATTGCGGCATTTTCATTTGAATCGGATCCGTGGATTGCATTCTCCCGGGTGTTTTTTGCATACAGTTTTCTTATTGTTCCTTCTTCCGCCTTGGCTGGATCGGTTGCCCCGATTAATTTTCTGAAATCTTTAACCGCATTATCTTTTTCAAGTGCAATTGCTATAACCGGCTCCGATGTAATATAATCTATAAGTGCTTCGTAAAAAGGACGACCCTTATGAATCCGGTAGAATCCCTCGGCAGATAATCTGCTGACCTTAACCATCTTCATTGCCTTAATCTTAAAGCCGGCATCAAGTATCCTGGATATTATTTTTCCCGTATAATTTTTGCTTATCGCATCCGGTTTTATTATTGCTAACGTTTTATTGTTCAAATTATCTACTCCTGGTTTTCATTTTGCCCGCCGATTTTCGCTTAGCTTTAGGTTTAGCTGATCTTTTCAATTTCGTATTTTTTTGTCTTTGTATTGCTTTCAGCATCGTTGATCCGATGTGTGCAGGGCTCTCGGCAATTTTAATCCCGGCTTTCCTAAGCGCTTCAATTTTTTCAATTGCGGTTCCTTTACCGCCCGAAATAATCGCACCTGCATGTCCCATTCTGCGTCCGGGAGGCGCCGTCCTTCCGGCAATAAACCCGACCACAGGTTTTTTTACGTTGTTCTTTATAAACTCTGCTGCTTCCTCTTCCGCAGTACCTCCAATTTCGCCGATCATTACAATCCCTTCGGTGTCGGGATCATCATTAAACAATTTAATTATATCTACAAACCTGGATCCGATTATAGGATCTCCGCCCATCCCCACGCATGTAGATTGTCCTAGCCCGGCATCGGTTAATTGTTTTACAGCTTCATAAGTCAATGTGCCGCTGCGGGAAACAACACCGATTTTCCCGGCTTTATGAATAAAGCCGGGCATAATTCCAACCTTTACCTTTCCCGGTGAAATAACTCCCGGGCAGTTAGGACCTACCAAGACTGTATCTTTATCTTTTATCAGGTTATAAACGTTTATCATATCTTTAGCCGGAATTCCCTCTGTAATGCAGATAATTACCTTTATTCCGGAAAATGCAGCTTCAAGGATTGCATCGGCGGCAAAAGCCGGCGGTACAAAGATTACCGATGTATTGGCTTTCTGTTCTATTACTGCTTCTTCAACCGTGTTGTAAACCGGCACGCCGAGAAATTCACTTCCGCCTTTTCCAGGTGTTACACCGGCGACTATTTTTGTACCGTATTCAATCATCTGCTGAGTGTGGAATGAACCTTCGCCCCCGGTTATCCCCTGGACAACCAGCCTGGTTTTTTTATCCACAAGAATGCTCATAACCGGTATTTCCTTAAATTCTTTTTGTAAAAATTTTGATTTCAAAGATAAAGGTTTTAGGGGAGATTTCCTTATTTGAAAGAGGGATGATTTTAATGAGATATCGCCCAATAAGTCGGATTATATACAAAAAAGTCGAAATCTTAACTTCATTTGTATTAAAATCTTCGTTTAAAATTTGATAAAAACGGTATAATGATTGCTATAGTTTTAATAAGGAGAAAATTATGAAAGCATTATTTATATCTTTTTTTCTGCTGGTGATAAGCGGTAGTTTATCTGCTGTTCAACCGGACAGCGTTGATGTTGAAAAAGGCAAAAACCAGGAGGTTATCAAGAAAGATAATTCTGCCGGCGATGAACTTGCCGGGAGGAAGCAATTCAAGAAAAAATCCACTAGGAAAATGGATGTTTTTATAGATAAAGACGGAGATGGAATAAGCGATCAGAGAGCAAGCGGTATGGGCCTCGATAAGATGAGAAAAAGATTAAGGGGAAGTAAAGGCGGAGGACAAGGTCAGAATCAGGGCGGAAATGGTAACGGCGG
>JBLNGL010000762.1:0-5923 GCA_050264735.1 Ignavibacteria bacterium
GGAAAATTTTTCTTTTATTTTATTTATTTCCAGGACTTCATCTCCCAATTCTTTAATTACCTCTCCTGTTGAAAAATTTAGAATGAAAAATCTTTTCCCCTCAAAAAATGTTTTATGGCAATAGATCTTGTCATCTGCAGCAAAAAGAAAATTGTAATCTATATTTTCCCAAAGGATTAATGCGGAATTAATATCAAAAGCAATTATCCCTTTATGCGCGGGCATATCCGGCTTCATGTATTTATGAAAAAAGATTATATCACTGTAAACACTTTCAATCCCGATCCAGAATTTTTCCTCCAGCTGTACATTTTCAAAAATCTTTTTTCCTTTATCTATTTCCAGGCAGTTGAAGTATGCTTCTTTTAGCTGCGTATCTCTTTCTTCAATAATAAGCTTTCCGGTATTTGTCGGAAGGATTCTCCACAACTGACGTTTATGTGTAAACTCGTATATCTTTTTTATTTTCATAAAGCCTGAAATCTTGCCGTAAAATGCCTCAGCATCGGCGCTTCATAAATTATCTTATATCCTTTAAGCGAATCTCTCTTTTTAAAAACTTCAATAACTACTTCGCTCACAAAATCAATATGACTCTGTGTGTAAACCCTCCTGGGAATTGCCAGTCTGACCAGCTCCATTGCAGGCGGAATGAGTCTGCCGCTCTTCTCATACTTGCCAAACATCAAGCTTCCTATCTCAACTCCTCTTATACCTCCCTCAATATAAAGTGAACACACAATTGACTGACCGGGGAATTGTTCAGGCGGGATATGAGGCAAAAATCTTTTTGCATCCAGATAAATTGCATGTCCGCCGGGCGGTTCGATAATAGGTACGCCGGCAGAAATTAATTTTTCTCCCAGGTATTCAACGCTTCTTATTCTATACTGAAGATAGTGTTCATCCAGAATTTCCGATAATCCCTGTGCAACTGCTTCCAGATCCCGGCCGGCAAGTCCGCCGTATGTAGGAAAACCTTCGGTAACAATTAAAAGATTCCTGCACTGCATTGCGAGGTTCTCATCATTCATTGCCAGGAACCCGCCGATATTAGCCAGCCCGTCTTTTTTGGCGCTCATAGTTACTCCGTCTGCATAAGAAAATATTTCCCATGCAATTTCCAAAGCTGATTTGCCGGAATAACCTTTTTCTCTTTTCTTGATGAAATAAACATTCTCGGCAAAACGGCAAGCGTCGATGAAAAGGGGAATATTATACCTTTCTAAAAGCTTTTTTACATCCCTTATATTCTGCATTGATACCGGCTGGCCGCCGCCCGAGTTATTAGTAATCGTAATCATGCATAACGGTATATTCTCTTTTCCTTTTTCTTTTATAAAGGATTCAAGTTTTTCAATATCCATGTTCCCTTTAAAATCCGCTCTGATTTCAGGATGCTTCCCGGTTTCGTTCAGAAGATCGACAGCTTCCGAGCCGGTAAATTCAATATTAGCCCTTGTAGTATCGAAATGAGTGTTATTCGGGAAGTATTTACCCGGACCGCCGGTTATTGAAAAAAGTATTTTTTCCGCTGCACGTCCCTGGTGGGTCGGAATAATAAACTTCATCCCGGTAATCCTTCTTACCGCATCCTCAAAATTGTAAAAACTTTTAGACCCTGCATAAGATTCATCGCCCCTCATTATGCCCGCCCATTGTTCGGAACTCATTGCAGAAGTTCCGCTGTCGGTCAGCAAATCAATAAGCACGTCATCAGCATGAAGAAGGAAAGGATTATATCCTGCAGCTTTCAGCAGCTTTTCCCTTTCTTCTTTTGTAGTAAACCTGATTGGTTCTACGGACTTAATTTTAAATGGCTCAATTATTGTTTTCACAAAAAACCTTAGATATTGTCTACAAAACTTAAAAGTCAAAAATTAAAAGTCAAAGGTAAAAATCCCATTTACCATTTTCCATCCGGCTTCGTCCCGACGATTGCCGGGACTTCGCCGGGACAGGTCTTCCATTTTCCATTCTTGCTATTTGCCTTTTGACTGAACAATAAATAAGTTTTCTATATGTATTCTTTATTCTACTTCTTAAAATTTTATGATGGAGGGACAAATGAGCGAAGAGAATAATGAAAAAATTTCTGGTGAATCAAATAATATTGATGCAAATCAGCCGCAGGAATTATCGCATACCGATAAGGCATCCGGAATACTTACAGAGCCTAAAAGAACATTTGAAATTGTTTCTAAGTTTCCCCCGAGAACAACCGATTGGCTGCTCCCGATTTTAATTCTGCTGCTTGTTGTTTCTTTAACACGGATCTTAGTGATGTCGAACGAAGAGATTTATTTCCAGTTTAAAGAAAAACAGATTCAGCAGACGGAAAAGATTTTTGACGGCATGGTAGCAAAAGGACAAATGACAAGGGAACAAGCCGATGAACAGATAGAGCAAGCGAAAGAAAGAATGGACATGGGGAGAGGACCGGTAGGAATGATTATACAAACAGTTTTTATTTTTATTATTGGCTTTATAATCTACTTTTTTATAGTCACCATTTATTTCGCCGCTGTTAGATTAATATTAAAAGGAGAGGGAAGTTTTAAATCAGCTTTAGTGGCAAACGGACTGCCGGCTTATATAACAATGCTGCAAATAATTGTTGCATCAATTGTATCTTTGACTTTGGGAAGATTATTGAATGATGCAAGTGCTGCGTCTTTAATGAACCTGGACAAATCTGAAATCTCCGGTTTTTTGCTGGGTAAATTGGATCCTTTTATGATATGGGCTTATTCCGTCGTAAGCATCGGCCTGGCAAAAATGTTTAAATCCTCTTCTGCCGGGAAATATTTTGCACTGGTTTTCGGAATCTGGATAATCGGAAGTTTTCTCATATGGCTTTTAGGAAAAGCAGTTCCGTTTCTCAGTTTTTTATCTGAAATGTAAAAAAGCTTGAATTTGGACTAAATCCTTCAAAAACTACAGTTTCCAATAATGTGATTTATTTTTTTATATAAAATAAATCAAGGGAAAAGTACGTTATGAAAATGTATATTTACTGAAAATGATAAAAGAACTTTTAAAAAAATATAATAATCCGAAAAATTTTTTTAACAGGGATTTAAGCTGGGTCGAATTCAATCGAAGAGTATTGGAGGAAGCTCTCGATCCCGAATTGCCTTTACTGGAGAAAATAAAATTCATCTCTATTTTCTGTACAAATCTTGATGAATTTTATATGATCCGCGTGGCCGGAATAAAAGAGCAGATTGCCGCTAATGTTCTTGAACCTTCCATTGACGGATTAACGCCATTGGAGCAGTTGCAGCAAATTGAAAAGAAGATTCAGCCGATGCTGAAACAGATTCTGCAGATATGGTCGGATGAGATTGTTCCTCAGCTGAGAATGAACGGAGTACATATTCTTGAATTAGAAGAATTGAAACCGGAAGAATCAGCGGTACTGAATGAATATTTTAAAAAAGAAATTTTTCCCGTCCTTACTCCTCTGGCATTTGATCCCGGCAGGCCTTTTCCGTATATCTCCAACTTAAGTATAAGTCTCGCAATACTTGTAAGAAAGCCGAACGGCGAAAATCTTTTTGCTAGAGTAAAGATTCCGAGCATCCTTCCGCGCTTAATGGAGATTGATAAAATTCTTGATCCTGGAAGAAAGCTTCCGGTTGACGGGCAGTATTCCGCAAGATTTATATGGCTGGGAGATCTGATTAAAGCAAATCTTTCGCTTTTATTCCCGGGGATGGAGATAGTTGAAGCTCACAGGTTCAGAGTTACGAGGGATACCGATATTGAGCTGCAGGAGGATGAAGCGGACGATCTCTTAAGAGTTATCGAAGAAAATATCCGCCAGAGAAGATTCGGTAATGTAGTTAGATTAGAAGTTGCCAGCCGTATGCCCGACTTTATGATTGATACCCTGGTTGAAAATCTTTTAATAACCAGAGAAGATGTGCATATGTTTGACGGACCCCTTGGTTTAAGTGATATTATAACACTTTACGATTTACCGCTCCATCAGCTGAAATTTAAACCTTACTATCCTGCAATCCCGAAAACTTTTGAAAGTGAGGAAGATATTTTCTCGATAATCAGGCAGAGAGACATACTTCTTCATCATCCTTATCATTCATTTACGCCTGTTGTGGATTTTATTAAGCAGGCTGCACGCGACCCCGATGTGCTGGCAATTAAATCCACATTGTACCGTGTCGGATCTTCATCTCCGATTGTAAAATATTTAATGGAAGCCGCTGAACGCGGAAAGCAGGTTGCAGTGCTGGTGGAATTGAAAGCCAGGTTCGATGAGGAGAATAATATTTTTTGGGCTCGTGAGCTGGAGAAAGTCGGTGTGCATGTTGTTTACGGATTATTAGGATTAAAAACCCATGCAAAAATTACATTGGTTGTCCGGAGGGAATTTGATGGTGTTAACCGGTATGTTCATCTTTCAACCGGAAACTATAATACTGCAACAGCCAAGATATATACAGACCTCGGATTCTTCACCACGAATAAGGATATCAGCACCGATGCAACAGATATATTTAACTACCTGACGGGATATTCAAAACAGACTGATTTTAAAAAACTAATTGTAGCCCCGATAAACATGCGGGAAAAATTTATTTCCTTGATTTTAAGAGAAGCTGAAAATGTAAAAGCAGGCGGCGAAGGAAAAATAATTTTAAAACTGAATTCTCTTGTGGATCCTGTAATTATCGACGCACTGTACGAAGCATCAAACGCAGGAGTAAAGATAGAATTAATCGTAAGAGGCATCAGCTGCCTGGTTCCAAAAGTGCCCGGTTTAAGTGAAAATATTAAAGTGATCAGCATTGTGGGGCGCTATCTTGAACACAGCAGGGTATTTTACTTCTTCAGCAACGGAGCTGAAGAGATATATTTAAGCAGCGCAGATATGATGCAGAGAAACCTCGACAGAAGAGTCGAGATTGCATTCCCAATAGAGGATGAAAAACTTAAGAATGAATTAAAGAGAACTCTTTTTAAAGCTTCGTTAAGAGATAATGTAAAAGCGAGAGAGCTCTATCCCGATATGACTTACAGCCGTATTAATATTGAGGACGGCGCAAAAAAAATAAGTTCCCAGGATTGGCTGATGGAACATACAATTAAAGCATCGGGGATTGTGGCTAATAAAGTTTAAACATAAGTAAGACTCACTTTGGAAGTGAGTCTCACTTGAACTATTACTTCATTAAAATAATTTTTCTGACCTCCCGGAAATCTCCTGCGGCAATAGAATAAAAATATACTCCGCTTGAAAATTCCGAACCATCAAATTCGATTGAATATTCTCCCGCTGTTTTTTCCTCATTGACTAGTAAAGCAATTTCTTTTCCCAGGTTATCGTAAACTTTTATGGATACGAAGGTTCTTTCGGGAAGCTGATAGCGGATCCTAGTAACCGGATTGAAAGGATTGGGATAATTTTGAGAAAGAATATATTTTGTTTCGGTTTTTCGGACTTGTCCCTCTAAAAAACTAGTAAGAATATTTTTACTTCTGTACAAGCATGTTCTTGTTCCCGCTAGGAGATAGCCTTTTTCATCAAATTCAAAACTTAGTACGGATTTATTTTCCATTCCTTCACCGACATCATTCCAAGTCGATCCTTTATTAAAGGAGATATAAGGTCCTACAGGATTTGGATCATTTCCTGCGTTATTAATTCCGACAAGGACGGTATCATTATTTACTGAAAGAGAGAAAATCTCTAGATTGTTCAAACCTCTACTTTCCCAAGTATTGCCTAAATCACTGGAATAATAAACTCCGCTCATATCAGTACCGGCGTATAGTTCATTTTTGTAATTTGTTATAGTTGATGCATTCAAAATGTTAATCTCATACCAGGAATCTCCTGAATTAGTAGAATAATGATTGCCTGTAAAAATATAATTGTTTGGAAGTACAATAAAAG
>JBLNGL010000763.1:0-2552 GCA_050264735.1 Ignavibacteria bacterium
CTTGCCTGATGATAGGCCGGTAATTGGGCTTCTAGTAAAAATCCCGGCGAATGCTCTGCTGTCATCGCAGCAAAAACTCTCCTGCCGTTATCATTAAAATTATAATCGCCGGCTGGTTGTACCGAGGGAGGTATTTTCACCCATACTGATGTTTCCCCTTCCTTACCAAACCCGAATTCTACCTTAGAATCATAGCCTGTTTTTTTACCTCCTGTCTGGTAGTATTCATTCGGTTCTGCGTTCCCCTGGGCTCCGGCATATACTCCCCCGAGAAACATCGGATGGTCTTTATCATAGCGGGTAAGCCGCAATGCAAAATAAAGATCCAGAACTTTTAATGTAGGATTATATCCTGGATTAAGAGGAATATTCAATATTTTAAAAGCCTCAAAACCTTTATCACCGGGATAATCATATCCGCCGCCGAGAGTAACAATATAATTTAAACCCAGCTCCCTCAGCTCCGGGTAATAAAAGCTGTCAGCAAGGTATGCATTGTATGTCGGCAGGTGAGGCTTTCCCCCGTAATACATAGGTCCGTTTGCAAGAAGGAACATATCATTGAAGCCGATTTTAGGAAACTCCGTAAAGCTTATTTGACCGGAGAGATTAATGGAAAAGAAGAGAATAAAAAGGATTTGTTTCATACGGCTATTTGGTTAATACTATTTTTTTAGCAGAAGAATAAATTTTGTTCGAAATTCCCTTCGCTTCCATTCTTATAAAATATACTCCGCTTGGCAAATAATATTCCGATGCATTAAATGTTATTTTATATTCTCCCGCCTCTTTTTCCTGGTTTAAGAGCGTTGATATTTCTCTACCGAGAATATCATAAACCTTAATAGTTATAAATTGCCGGTTACTTATAGTGTATTTTATATTAACAACAGGATTAAACGGATTTGGATAAGGATTATCTAAATAAAAACCTTGAGGTAAATAATTTAAATCTTTTACATCATTAGGCTGTTGGAATAATGTATCTCCAGCAAAAATCTGAACAAAACCGGTATAGCAAATAGTTTGACTTCCTGATTGACCAACACATATATCATCAATTCCATCTCCATTAACGTCTCCTACTCTACCTATAAGCTCTCCATATCCGTTATCGTTTCCTCCCCAAAACTGCTGGCGTAAATCAGGCATTGGATTTCCTCCTACCCATAATTTCCCTTGTCTGTTAAATCCCAAACTTACGCTTGCAAGAAAATCATTGTATCCATCTTTATTAATATCACCAGGCGATATTGCATCGAATATAAATTCGTTTTGTGTATTCAATCCTATATCAGGGATTGTATCTATAGGAATACTGCCATATAGAATAGAATTTAAATAATAGTAAGGGTAAAATCCCCCGTATGAATAGATAAGTATATCATCTTTTTTGTCCCCGTTTATATCTTCTATTATTCTCATCCCTGTTGGGTCAAAGGCATGCTCATTTTTGTAATATGTAACAAATGGTTCGGTATTCCATTCTGAATTGCCCTTATAAAACCCTATAAAGGCATTTGAAGAACCGTCTAAGCCAATGCCTGTTATTGCAATATCTGTTAATCCATCTCCATCTAAATCTCCTGTGGTTACAGAACTACCCAGTAATCTTTTATTGTTTAATGAATCTCCTTTTATTACTTTGTATGGAATTGTATCGAAAACCGATGAGGTCCTATATATATAAAAAGTACCTACCGAATATGGAAAATTACTCTCATTATAAGGATCAAAAACCATCAACTCTTCTTTACCATCCCCATCAAAGTCGTTTACAGGAATTAAATTAGCTCCATAAGAAATATAAGAATCAGTCGGACCATGAAGCACTAAATCAGGAATAATATCTAAGCTGTCCCCTCCATAGTAGATATTAACTTGGGCTATATAATTAGTATCTAAATATGATATTAGTACATCCTTTTTATTGTCCGCATTAATATCCATAGCACTTATAGGGCGTATATCAACTACATTAAAAGACATTTCCAGTTCGGGTATTGTATCCATTGGATTTCCTCCAAAGAAAATCAATGCTTTACTTTCTTTGCAGTCATAGATAAGAATATCATCATACCCATCATTGTTCTGGTCTCCTAAAGCAGTTACTCCATACTTATATGGTGAGAGATGTTTCTCAAAAATAAGTGAATCGAATTGGCTGTAGATGGAAATTGTGAAAAGCAAAGTGAGAAGCAGAATTTGTTTCATATTAGCCAGGTTTGAAAATTGCTCAACTTAATTATGTAATAAACAAATTTTATCTAAATTAAAACGGCGGAAAAATTTATTCCCTTAAGTTTACACTTCAATTTTTCTCCCTTTAGTTTCCGGGAAAACCCAAATCCATGCTCCGGTGAGCAATGCAAATAATGCCGCGAGTGAGATACCTCCACCTAAACCATATTGTTGTGCAATTAATGAAATGATTACAGGGGTAAAAAACTGTACACCCCTGGCTAAATTAAATGCAGAACCCATTGCGGTATTCCGGATAGAAGTTGGGAAAAGCTCTGCAAATAAAGGTCCGTAACCGCTGAACATGCCTG
>JBLNGL010000764.1:0-3442 GCA_050264735.1 Ignavibacteria bacterium
GTACGGTGGCGCCGAAGCTGTTTCTAAACCTCAGCCCCTTTAAGTTTTTTCCTATTAAAAATGAATGAGGTGAGATAACTGCTTCGACAAGAATATAATCCTCCCCTTGCAGCTCTTCATCTCTCCACTTTAATCCGGGTTTCAGAAGAATACCGGTTTTTTCTTTCAGCTCTTTAATCTTTTCAACATCGCATTTAATTCTTAAACGATCATTTTCCTGAATGACGGTCAAAGGTGAAGGTAGCAGGATCCTGTCATCGCTTCTTTTAACTTCTATCACCTCAATTCCCAGGTCTTTTACCAGAGAAACTTCGTTTATTTTTTTCCCAACGAATCCAGATTCTTTTTTTATGATTATTTCGGTAAGATATTCTCCTAACCCGAATGATGCAGTCAGATCATCGACTGTCCGGCGTTCAGGGATCAAGCGGATACCGATAAAAATCAGGTATAAAAGTCCGACAATAAAGAATATTAAAGCCAGAGGTGTAAATTCAAACATTGAGAAAGGCGGCTGACCCTGCTGCTTTGCTAAAGAACTGACTAGGATATTCGTTGAAGTACCGATTAAAGTAAGTATTCCCCCGAATACAGTTGCATATGAGAGAGGCAATAAAAGTTTTGATGCGCTTATTTTAATTTCTTTAGCCACCTTCAGGAGAATTGGTAAAGTCAAAGCAACCTGAGTAGTATTATTAATAAAAGCTGAAATAATACCTGAGACAAAAAGCATAATGCCGTTTGCAACCCAGAATTTTCTTTTAAAAATTTTAATAAAGACTCTGCCAATATAATTAACTACCCCGGTTTTAAATAAACCCTGGCTTAAAATATACATAGCAGCAATAGTAATAGTAGCCTCGTTGCTGAATCCCATAAATCCTTCTTCGGGTGTAAGGACGCCGATCAGGATTAATACTGCCATAACCATTAAAGAAACTAGATCTACCGGAATTTTTTCTGTAACAAATAAGATAACCGCTACTACTAGGATGGCAAGTATTATTATTATTTCAGTATTCACAATTTTCTGCTTAAGGTTTTAATTGCTTAAAAATTTTAATTTATATAATTAAAGAATCACTAAACTAGCAGTGATTCAAGCAGGGAAAGAGATATTATATTCTGCAGAATTCCGGTTAACCTCAAGATTTCAATGGAACTTTTCATTTAAAGAATGGATGATTGCAAAACTAATTGTTTAATACGTTTTAAATATATTTCATCTTTTAGATTTCCCTCTCATGTTAAAGGCAGTAATTCCTTCAAAAACGCCGTTCAGAAGTCTTACTGAAAATTTTTCATTTATTTTTTCTTTCGTTTTTTCTTTCCTTGAATCAGTTGGTGATTAAGCGGAATTATTAAACGATCCCATTGAATTTATATTTTTAATTATTGATATGAAATAGAGCATACTAAGATGGGCATCTATAATCTTTATTAGAGTGATAAAATACATAAATTCTAAGCTCCCGCTTGTCTTATTGCATTTAATCGGGCAAAGTAAGGACCTATTCTAGTTTAGTTTCAACTATCGTTCTTTTTTAAAGAGTTATAAGCTTCATGAAGAATGACGGGAGATTGAGATTTTGTTCTGATCTTCAAATTCAGCATTTCTACAAACACCGAAAACGCCATAGCAAAATAAATATAACCCTTAGAGATATGCTGACCTAGTCCTTCTGCCACAAGCGAAAAACCGATTAAAAGCAGAAAGCTTAAAGCAAGCATTTTTATAGTAGGATGCTTGTGAATAAAACTGCCGATTTTTCCTGAAAATAACATCATAAAACCAACTGCAATAACAATAGCCGTTATCATAATGCTTATCTGGTTTGCCATTCCCACTGCAGTAATCACCGAGTCCAAAGAGAAAACAATATCCAATAATAAAATTTGAATTATGACGCTTTTAAATGATGGAGAAACTTTCACTGAATGACGATCTCCAATACCCTCAAGTCTTTCATGTATTTCAAATGTACCTTTGCCCAGAAGAAAAAGACCGCCGGAAATTAAAATAATATCTCTGCCGGATATTTCATTATTAAAAATTACAAAGACTGGAGCAGTCAGCTTCATTATTAAAGTTAGTGAAAAAAGGAGGGCAATCCGGGCAAGCATTGCCAGAGTAAGTCCTATCAACCTTGCCTTATTTTCTTGTGAAGGAGGAAGTTTGCCTGATAATATGGAAATAAAAATTATATTATCAACTCCTAAAACAATTTCCAGGAGTGTTAAAGTCAGCAGTGCGATTAATGATTCCGGTTGAAGCAGCTCCACATTATTCTCCTTATATAATTAAAAAAAGTGATATGTATGATATAGATCATACTTTGGTAATTTGCAGAGTTTTTCAGTCAGAAATTTATTGACTTATTAGGTTTACCATATTATTTTAAGTCAACCTTTCAAATAAAATTTGACCCTTTCAAAGGGTTCTCCCCTGCCCTTTGATGGTAATGGGTCGAACCCAGTGTTTCCCCAACACTGGGTTATTTTTTTTTTAAATAAACTTTAATTTTAACAGCCTCAATCCTATTTTCCTCCTAAATCTCCCCATTTAATTATATCTATACGGACTTTTACAATTCCTTCATCTATCATATCCAGTTCCGAAGCTGCCTTATAGGAAATATCTATGTCTCTATTTTTTCCTTCAGGTTTCCTGTCATTGATTCTTAAGACCACTGATCTGTTATTCCGGAGGTTTGTTACTCTGACGACGGTGCCTAGCGGATAATTTATATGAGCCGCAGTTAAATCGTACATGTTGTATATTTCCCCGCTCGCAGTTTTCTTCCCATGATATTCATCGGCATAGTAAGAAGCAATCGTCTCGCTGGTTTTTAATATTCTGTTATTTTCAAGTCCGGATTTTCCGTAATCTTTGTCTGAGGCGAACCTGCCGGAGCTGCATGAAAAAAAGATAAATGAAAATAAAGAGAAGACTAATGCAGCATTTCTTTTTTGCGGATTAATATTTTTGAACATCATAGTTCATAATTATAATAATGAAGCACACTTTAATACCGCTGTTTCGGTTCTTAGTCTATTCTCACCGATGTTTATGATATAATTTTCATCAAACAGATTCAACTCCTCTTTAGTGAAACCTCCTTCCGGACCGAAAATGAAAAAATATTTTTTTTCTTCCACCAGCAAATTCTTCAGCAATTTCTTTTTCCCGGACTGATCAAAAACAAGTTTCTCCCCCTGTTCTGTATTAATTTCATTAATTGAATCTGCTGTATGTACGGCAGGAAGGAAGCTTAACAATGATTGCTTCATAGCCGAGATTAAAATTTTATTCCATCTGTCAATTCTGGATCCTTTTGAAATTGTTCTTGAAGAATTAAAAACCAGGAAATCGGTAATCCCAAGTTCGGCACATTTTTCCAACGCAAATTCAAATCTCTCCGGGTTTTTCAATCTCGGGATA
>JBLNGL010000765.1:0-5088 GCA_050264735.1 Ignavibacteria bacterium
TGTTCTTTGCCGGGATGTAAATAGAGACAAACCAAGCAGACCAAGTGCGGCAACAAAAATTGCCAGAACAGTTGATGCTGCAATAAGCTTTCCGAACTTCTGATCTTTTTTATAAAAATCATTTATACGTTCATCGAGAAAATTATATTCAAAAGGATGAACAGGATCAAATTTTTCCCCGACATTTTTGAGGTGCTGCAGGGTTCCGGTAATATCCGCTCCGGACATTTCTGCAGTAAAATAATCAATCCGGTCGATCGGATTGTTCCAAAATCCAATTACAATCGGTTCTATTTTCTGGTGCAATGATCGGAAATGAAAATCCCGAACAACACCGATCACCCTTGCTTTAAAGTCAGTCTTCTCCTGATTCCCGCTGTAATAAGTATTAAATACCGAAATTTCTTTACCCAAAGGATCAGTGAGGTTTAAGGATTTCACTGCAGCTTCATTTATAAGAATTGATGATGAATCGGAAATTTCTCCGGAAAAATTTCTCCCTTCTTTAATTTTAATTTTATATGCTCCGAGAAATTCTTCATCGGCACCGATAAAATATACATTTATTGCAGAGGATATTGAACTTCCGAAATTTGCGACATCAATTCTGCTTATGTCTTTCCAGTCGCCCGGCACCCGAGAAGATACGGTTACATTTTTAATGCCCGGATTTGCTCTGAATTCATTCTTCATCACCTGGAAATCTTTCCTGACATTATTGCTGTTTATATCAATTACGACCAGGTGATTTTTATCAAAACCGAGTTTTTTATTCCGAATGAAATTTAATTGATTATAGATTACAATCGCCGAAACAATTAATGCAGCAGAAACGGCAAATTGAGCAGTCACTAAAATTTTTCTTAACCCGAAATTCCCTCTTTCATCACCCGTTTTTCCCTTAAGAATTTTTACCGGTTTAAATTTGGTAAGGAAGAGAGCAGGATAAATTCCCGCAATTAATCCGATAAATATTGTTCCGGGGATTAAGTATAATCCTGCAGCAGAAATTAAAGGATTGCGGAGGTTCTTTCCTGTCAAATTATTATATGAAGGCAAAAGCAGTTCGATTAAACCCAAAGCTATTATTAAAGAAGCCGAAGAAATAAAAACAGATTCATACAAAAACTGCCAAATTAATTGAGTACGGCCTGCTCCGACAACTTTCTTCAACCCGATTTCTTTTGCCCGTGTCAATGACCTCGCAGTCGATAAATTTATATAATTTATGCAGGCAATAAAAAGAATAAGAAAAGCTATCGAGGGAAAAATATATAAATCGGAGATCTCCCCTTTGTTCTGATTCAAGTCAGGTTCAATATCTGAAGAATAAAAATGAATATCCATCAGCGGCTGAAGCTGAATTTTTCTGGTTACCCCGTTTTCTTGAACTTCATTTTGTTCCGAAAAGAAATTTATCTTAGACAGGATATTTTTAAATGAAATATTTTTAGAACATAATACATAGGTTGTAAAATAATCTGAATTCCAGGACTGTGAGAATTCATTCCACCAGGGTAATGCTTCCAGAGTGGGAAACGATATAAGCAAAGTGAAATAAAGATGAGAATTAGCCGGAATATCTTTAAGTATACCTGTAACCCTGCATTCACCGAAATTTTCAACTTCAAGATATTTCCCGAAAGCTTCTTCATTGCCGAAATATTTTTTTGCAGATTCTTCAGTTAGAATTATTGATTTAGGATCAGCCAAAGCAGTTTCCGGATTTCCTTTTATCAGTTCAAAATCAAAAACCTTAAAAAAAGAATTTTCCGCATAAAGATATTCCCCTTCATAAAACTTGTTTTCCTTATGCTTAACTGTAATGCGCCATAGATTCAATAACCTGGCGGACTCAATTATTTCCGGAAAGCTGCTTTTTAACGACGGACCTGCAGCACCGCATGTCTGGGATGTAAGAAATTCTTTTTTCTCCACCGTAGTTCTCTTTTCAACGACCCTGTAGATCCGTTCATAATTTTTATGGAATTTATCAAAGCTTAATTCATCCGTAATGAAAAGCAATATCAATGCAGATGCGGCAATTCCGATTGAGAGACCGAAAATATTTATAATTGAATAAATTTTGTTCTTTGCAAAGTTCCGTATAGCAATTTTGAAATTAATCTTAAACATAATTTTCTTTACTCATATCTCAGGGATTTAACAGGATTGTTTAAAGCCGCTTTTAAAGCCTGATATCCAACAGTTAACAATGCAATAATTAACGCAGAAAACCCGGCAATGATGAAAGACCAGACCGGGATGTTTATTCTATAGGCAAAATCTTCCAGCCATATATTCATTATATAGTAAGCTATGGGCCATGCAATCAGGTTAGCAATCAATACCCATTTTACAAATTCTTTAGAAAGAAGAAGGACAATACCGCTGACTGTAGCCCCCAGTATTTTTCTTACTCCAACTTCTTTTGTTCTTTGTTCGGTTGTAAAAGCGGCAAGCCCTAATAACCCCAGACAAGCAATAAAAATTGCAAGGGCAGAAAAAACAGCTGCGATAGTCGCTGTTCTCTCTTCGGCATTGTAAATTTTAGCAAATTCTTCGTCAAAGAAAAAATACTCAAAAGCCTGGGGCCCGGCATATTTGTGCCATATTTCCTTAATTGATTCAATTTTACTTTTATAATCTCCTCCGGTTAACCGAACAGATACAAACCTCCCGAAGCTTTGGGAATTAAATAAATTAACAATCAGCGGCCTGATTGATTGATGCAGAGACTCAAAATGAAAATCTTTCATTACGCCGATTATTTTTCTTTTTAGATTATGATTATAGACCGGGTAAATTTCTTTTCCTATTATTTCTTCTTTTATTCCGAGGAATTTTGCTGCAGTTTCATTTATTACAACCGCCAGAGAATCTGTTCCGAATTCTTTTGAATAGAATCTCCCCTCTTTCATTTTAATCTGGTAAGTTTCTGCTAGGTAAAAGTCGGTAAAAATATTCCAGTACAGATTATTGTTATTCCTTCCCCCTCCTGTAAGTTGATATGCCGAAGACCCAAATTCTCTTCCAAAAATAGTATGCGAATTGCTAGCACTGGCTACCCCTCGAACATTTCTTAACTCTTCCATAAAACTATTTTTATATGCAGCTATATCATCTGTTTTTTGAATAATTAATATTTGTTCTTTGTTATATCCTAAATTTTTAGTCATGATAAATTCAAGCTGGGTATAAACCACAAATGTCCCTATAAAAAGAATTATAGAAATAGCAAACTGAGAAATAACAAGTGAATTCCTTAACCAGGATTTAGTGCTTCTTATTTTTTCTTTCCTGAATATCCTTACCGGATTAAACGATGAAAGATAGAAGGCAGGATATATTCCGGCAAGAATTCCTACAATCAAGGCGAGAACTGTTAGAACAGGTATTGTGTAAAACTTTCTAAAGTAGTTTAATTCAAGCTGTTTGTAGATGAGATTATTAAACGAAGGGAGAAGAAGTTCGATGAGAATGATCGCAATAATTATTGCAAGGAAAGACATAATAATTGTTTCAACTAAAAATTGCCTTATTAATTGCGGACGGTTAGAACCTAGGGTTTTTCTAATCCCGATTTCTTTAGACCGGTTCGATGACCTTGCTGTGGTAAGATTCATGAAATTAATACATGCTATTGCAAGAATGGAAACAGCAATAATTGAAAAAATATAAATATAAGCCATATTACTATTGGGTTCGATTTCATGCTCAAGGTTGGAATGGAGGTGAATATCCGTTAACGGTTGGAGATAATAGTCGTATTTAGCTCCTTTAGAAATGAGTTCATTGAAAGGTATTCCTAAAGCTTCGGTGACTTCCGGAGCAACATATTTGTTAACTACATCGTCTAATTTTTTTTCAAATTCTCGGGGATTATATCCTTTCTGTAAAACAATATACGTGTATACATTATTACTTAACCAGATTGTGTTTTTACTGTCTTCATACGATGAAAGAGACCCGATAAAATCAAAATGAAAATGGGAATTTTTCGGAAAATCTTTTATTACACCGGTTATCTGATAATCATGCCGGTTATCTGAATTGATAATTTTTCCGATTGGATCTTCTATGCCGAAATACTTTTTCATCATCGATTCAGTAATAACAACAGTATTCGGTTCAAGCAGTGAAGTTTTGGAATCCCCCTTAATAAACTCTGCAGTAAAAACATTAAAGAATGTTGAATCAGCCCAATAAAATCTTTCTTCGCTGAAAACTTTATCCTTGTATCTCATTACAGGATAGCCGAAAGTCTGAATCCTTACTGCTTCTTCAATTTCAGGATAATCTCTTAACAAAGTTTCTGCCAGAGGGTGGGTTGAAACAGCACCGTCAAATTCACTTGTACCGAGTAAACCGTACAAAGCTACTCTGTAAATCCTATCGGCTTTTTCATTGTACCTGTCAAAACTAAGTTCATCCTGAACATATAAAAGAATTAATAAGCAGCAGGTTATCCCTATTGCAAGACCAGAAATATTTATAAAGGAATACCCTTTATATTTAAGAAGATTTCTCAGTGCAACTTTGATATAGTTTTTTATCATTATTTACCTACTCGTATTTTTTGCCTACTCGTATCTTAACGACTTTACAGGATTAGCTACGGCTGCCTTAACTGCCTGGTAGCCTACTGTAAGCAAAGCTATAATTAAAGTGAGAAAAGCCGCAATGAAAAAAGTGGTGAATCGTATTTCAACACGGTATGCAAAATCCTGAAGCCATTTATTCATAAACAAATATGCAAGCGGCCATGCAATTATATTAGCAAGGGCAACCAGGATTAAGAATTGATTTGTGGTTAGAATAAAAATATTTGCAATGGAAGCGCCTAGAACTTTTCTGATTCCAATCTCTTTTGTCCTCTGCTCGGTCATGTAGGAAGATAGTCCGAATAATCCGAGGCAGGCGATAAAAATTGCCAGCCATGTAAAGCTCACGATCAGCCGGGCAAACTTCTGTTCGCTCCTGTAAAGCTGTTCAAATTCTTCATCAAGAAATGAATATTCAAATGGATGATTGGAATTAACATTTCTCCATGCATTTTCAATCATAGTATTTGTTTCAGAAATTTTT
>JBLNGL010000766.1:0-4890 GCA_050264735.1 Ignavibacteria bacterium
ATTCGTTGGAAGAATTAACCGCTTCACTTGAGCTTCCCCGCAAAATAATGATGATGGTGCCGGCAGGAAAAATAGTTGATGAAACTATTGAACTTCTTATACCTCATCTCTCCAAAGGAGATATTTTAATTGACGGGGGGAATACTCATTTCCCCGATACAAACCGCAGAGTTAAATATCTCGAAAGCAAAGGGTTTTTATTTATCGGGACAGGAGTATCAGGCGGGGAAGAAGGCGCTCTGCATGGACCATCAATAATGCCCGGCGGCTCTAAAGACGCCTGGCCTCATGTTAAGCCGATATTCCAGGCAATTGCAGCCAAAGTCGATGACGGCATTCCGTGCTGCGACTGGATTGGTGAAGAGGGAGCCGGACATTTTGTTAAAATGGTTCACAACGGAATTGAATACGGAGATATGCAGCTCATCGGGGAGACTTATCATATAATGAGAGATATACTGAAAATGAAGCCCGGCGAGATGCACCGGGTTTTTAAAAAATGGAATGAAGGAGAATTAAAGAGTTACTTAATCGAGATTACCAGCGATATTCTTGCTTTTAAAGATGAAGACGGTAAACCGTTAGTAAATAAGATCCTCGATACGGCAGGTCAGAAAGGTACCGGTAAATGGACTGCAATTACTTCCCTCGATTTGGCAGTTCCTCTTACATTGATAACAGAATCCGTTTATTCAAGAATTTTATCTTCGATGAAAGATAAACGGGCGGCAGCTTCAAATTTGTTTCCGAAGAAAAAAAACAGTTTTAAAGCTGACAAACTAAAATTTATAAATGATTTGGGAAAAGCATTGTATGCGGCAAAAATTCTTTCTTACACTCAGGGATATGAATTATTGAAGGCTGCGGCTAAAGAATTTAAATGGAATATAAACTACGGCGGTATTGCCTTAATGTGGCGGGGCGGCTGCATTATCCGTTCTGCTTTCCTAGGAAAGATAAAAGAGGCTTTTGATAAAAATCCGGATCTTTCCAATCTTCTTCTCGATCCCTTCTTTACAGAAAAAATTTCAAGTACTCAAGGCTCATTAAGAAAAGTTGTTGCCGCAGCAATAAACAATGGAATCCCTGTTCCGGCATTGTCATCCGGCTTAGCTTACTTTGACGGATACAGAAGTGAGTTTTTGCCTGCCAATCTGCTTCAGGCTCAAAGAGATTATTTCGGCGCGCATCAATATGAAAGATTAGATCAGCCCCGCGGAAAATTCTTTCACACAAACTGGACCGGAAAAGGAGGCGAGACCGCTTCTTCGATTTACACTGCTTGATTTAAATCTTAATCCTAATCTTACTCTTAATCTTAATCCTGTGAGAGAAAGAGAAAATTAAGAGAAAGATTAAGAATTAAGTTTGGGAATAATTCCTCTTAAAGTTTCCAGCATATCACTTCTTACCGCCTACTCTAAAATTCAGTCCCCAAATTCCAAATAAATTTCATTCAACAAAAATTTATTGATGATTGTGAATTGTAATTTGTTTGTTATTTGGGGATTTGTTTTTTCAATTCCAGTCTGTAAGCTTCAGATTTTGAATTGCATGTGTGAGCGGCAATGAGCTCCCAGCGACCTTTGTTTCTAGTGAATTTATTCCTATACCCATTAGGTCTTAAAATTCTATCTTGCAGTATGTCCTATGAGAATGGATGATATAAACAAAATAATGATTTATAGATTTCTCCTTTAGGAAAGTTTACCCAAAAAAAACGAAGGATGCCTGCCCCGTAGTGGGAAAATGACTGAATGACTGAATCGTTGTATGAACGTATGGTTTTGTTTCCCATCCATTCATCCATTCAATCAGGTTGGTGGGGGCTGAAGGAGTCGAACCTCCGACCCCTCCGACTAAAAGTCGGAGTGCTCTAAACCAAGTTTCTTTAAATATTCAATAGCCTTCGCAGAGTTTTTCATTCCTTTAAGTTTCAATTCCAGTCTGTAAGCTTCAGATTTTGAACTGCATGTGTGAGCGGCAATTAGTTCCCAAGGACCTTTGTTTCTAGTGAATTTATTCCTATTACCGTTATGTCTTAGAAGTCTATCCGGTAGATTGGATGTGTGTCCGATATAATAAAGATTTGAGGAAAGTGATTGGATTATATATACAAAATATTTACTCAGAAAAATTCCCCTAAATGAAATTAAATTCAGTGGGGGCTGAAGGAGTCGAACCTCCGACCCTCTGCTTGTAAGGCAGATGCTCTAAACCAACTGAGCTAAGCCCCCAGTCAAAGGACAAAATTTTCCGCCAGGTCGAGCGGGCGACGGGGCTCGAACCCGCGGCATTCAGCTTGGGAAGCTGACACTCTACCAGCTGAGTTACGCCCGCAGAAAAAGCATGCAGGAATCAATACCATGCATGGGTGCATGATTGCATGAATGCATGATTGTATGGATGTAATTCCATTCTCAAATAAATTCAAAGAACTAGACAAAGTTAATAATGCTTTTTACCGATTTCAAGCTGGGGAAGTTGTATAAAGGAATAAAAGTATACAAGGAAAAAGAATAAGCTATGTAAACCATATACCCATATATGTCATGCCTTTATACCCCTATACCCTTATACCTTCATCCCCCTATTCACACCCTGAACGCTTTATCGACTATCTCCTTCTGCTGCTGCGTCGATATTTTGGCTGAACCTACTGCAGGACTCGCACTTTCCGGGCGCCCGGCATAGAGAATCTTTTTGTAAGGAATGTCTTCGGATAATTTAGACTGCAGGAAGTTCCAAGCGCCCATGTTCTTCGGTTCTTCCTGAACCCAAATTATTTTTTTTGCGTTTGGATAGAATGCAGAGATTCTTTTTATCTGATCACTTTTATACGGATAAAATTGTTCAATTCTTATAATTGCTGTGTCCGCAATCTCTTTATCTTTTCTGAATTTATTTAAATCGTAATAAATTTTACCGCTTGTAAAAATTAGTCTTTCAATTTCATCTTTTCTTTCTAAATTATCATCAATAACTTCTTTAAACCTCCCGTTTATAAACTCTTCTTTTCCTGATTTTGCTTCCGGATGGCGAAGCAGACTTTTTGGCGTCATTATTATCAGCGGCTTTCTTTCGGCAAGTTTAATATGACTCCTTAATAAATGAAAATACTGAGCAGGGGTTGAAACATTGCATACTCTTATATTCTCTTCCGCGCAGAGAGTTAAAAATCTCTCTAATCTTGCACTTGAATGCTCGGGTCCCTGCCCTTCGTAGCCGTGAGGAAGCAGCATAACAATGTTGTTTGGCACCTGCCATTTTTCTTCGGAAGCAACAATAAAGTTATCAATTATCACCTGAGCCGCGTTGGCAAAATCTCCGAATTGCGCCTCCCATATTGTCAGTGCAAGCGGATCCGCTAAGCTGTAACCGAATTCAAAACCGAGAACGGCAGCTTCAGAAAGAAGACTGTCTAATGCTTCTAGTTTTGCCTGATCAGGTGAAAGATGATTAAGAAAAAGATATTCCTTGCCGGTATGAATGTCGGTGAGTGCTAAATGTCTTTGACTGAAAGTACCCCTTACACTGTCCTGCCCGCTTAGTCTGACAGGTGTTCCCTCCAAAAGAAGACTTGCAAATGCGATGGTCTCGGCATAAGCCCAATCCGCTTCAAAAGAACCCTCCGTTAATTTCTTTCTCTTCTCTAGAAATTTTTTGAGCTTTGGATGAATTGAAAAATCTTCAGGAATAGATGTAATCCCGTTTACTATTTTAGCCAGATTTTCCTCCGATATGGAAGTCTTCTTCACCGGTTTTATTAATTCAATGGTTTCTTTAGGTATGGCAAGAGGTACGTCCGTTTTAAATGAATCGGTTTTCTGTTTAATTTTTTCAAAAGCTTCACTCAATGTTTTTGTTATTGCTTCGTGCAGCTGCTTTGTTTCTTCTTCCCCAACACTTTTATTTTTTATTAAATTCCTTTCATAAATTTCTCTAACTGAAGGGTGATGATTAATTTGTTCGTAGAGAAGAGGCTGCGTAAAACCCGGTTCATCTCCTTCATTATGACCATGTCTTCTGTATCCGAACAAATCTATTACTACATCCTTCTTGAATTTCTGCCTGTATTCAAACGCAATTTTTGCAATCCATAATGAAGCTTCAGGGTCGTCTCCATTTACATGGAAAATCGGTGCCTGGATCATTTTTGCAACATCAGTTGCATACTGCGAAGATCGAGCATCTTCCGGTGTTGTTGTAAATCCTATCTGGTTATTAATGATTATATGAACGGTGCCGCCGGTCCTATATCCTTTAAGCTGAGAAAGGTTAAGAGTTTCGGCAACAATGCCCTGTCCCGCAAAAGCAGCATCGCCGTGAATTAATAACGGCAGTACTTTTTTATGCTCCTTATCGTTTAGCCTGCCTTGCTTTGCACGTACAATCCCTTCAACAACCGGGTTTACCCACTCGAGGTGGCTTGGGTTTGATGCAAGTGAAACCAGGATTTTTTTGCCGTCCCGGGTTTTGTACCATCCGATTGCGCCTAAATGATATTTTACATCCCCGGAACCTTCAATTGAATCAGGATCTTTGATATCCTCAAATTCCGAGAAGATAGATTCATACGATTTTCCGATTATGTTTGCCAATACATTCAACCTGCCCCTATGAGCCATTCCAAGTACGACTTCAAGAACATCATAATCGCTTGCCTCATTAAAAAGATAATCAAGCACCGGGATCAATGTTTCGGATCCTTCGAGTGAAAATCTTTTATGACCTATAAATCTGGTATGAATAAAATGCTCGAATGTTTCGGCAGTTATTAGTTTCTTTAATATTTCTTTTTTCATTTTGGGAGTGAAGCTGGGTGTATTTCTGACCGGCTCCATCATTCTCTGCAGCCATGATTTTTCATCCGGGTTCTGTATATGCATA
>JBLNGL010000767.1:0-3586 GCA_050264735.1 Ignavibacteria bacterium
GAACCTATTAAGAGAAAAATAAAGAACAGCCGCCAGAAATCTGCCGGTTCTTTGAAGAAAATAATTCCTATTAATACTGTTCCCGCCGCGCCGATTCCTGTCCATACCGCATAAGAAGTACCCATAGGAAGAGTTTGAGTGGCTTTATAAAGCAAGAACATACTCATCGACAGAGCAAGAAAAAAACCTGCAAACCAGAATGAAGATTCTGTACCTGAAGTCTCTTTGGCTTTATTTAAGCAGGTAGTAAAACCTATTTCGAAAAATCCCGCGATGATCAAAATTATCCAGGCCATATCTATTCTTCTTTCTTAAAGAGTTTTTTAAATACAATATTCTTTATCCCGGGATTTCTAGAAGCGGTAATTAAATCCCATCATTGCTTTAATTACAAACTTCGGCTGATTGATTGCATTATCGGCATCTTCATAAGTATAATCCTCTCTTCCGCTGATTATTTCGCCGTCAGGCTGGTAAGCCGTATCATGCCCTTCAATAGTTCCTAAGAAATAATAATCAAAACCAGTGGTAACGACTAAATCAAATTTTTGAGATAAAAGAAAATTTGCTTCGCCTCCAAACCCGATTCCCCATTGATCAGAGGAGATTATAAAGAATTCATTTCCGTCAATGAACTTAAAATCGCCGGAAAAAAGTGAGTAACGCGGACCGGCATACAGAAATGCTCTTTTTAAGCTGAGAATTTTAACCGGATACATGAAGTCCATTTTAAAATCCCAAAACCCGCCGCTTTCTTCGGGGACACCGTTTGTTGCATCATTAATAAAAATTATTCTTGCTTCTACAGGATTCCCGGGATCAACCATTGTATATCCAAGTCCGAACCTCATTGAAAGAGGAAAATCGAGAGCAAAGTCGGAGATGGAAAGGTTCCCCTGGATTCCAAATCCGCCGCTGTATCCCAGGTTTAATCCGCCTGACAAATGCGGATGAGGCTCGTTATTTTGTGCAGCACTATCAAATTGAAAAAATAAGCAGGTTATCAAGCTTAAAATTAATTTTTTCATAAAAAACTCCTAAATATTATTAGAAATTTATATAGTGATATTTAATGAAATACTTACGTGCTGCCGGCTGATAAAGTTTTACGATTATTCTCAGCTTAGCTCTTCCATAATTCGGAATATTTGAGACTGATTAAAGTAATTGATCTAAATGACGAAGTAGAAACAGCATGATTAAAATGATTGCAATTCCCATTATCAAAGCCCCTAAGAAAACATTTCGAATCAATTAAAAGCTAAAGTTATTTTTTAATTTTGGCAAGATTTTAAAGTGAATAAAAAATCCGGTGTGCGTTAAAAAACGCTTAGATTATTTGGAACTGAGCCGGCTAAAAAACATTCTTATGTATTAATATGGTTTGTAAATTTCAATTCGGCATTCTGTTTCAAAGAATTAATTTTCACTCTGCTTCTCAATACTTCAGCGACGCTCCAGGCTTGTGCAATACAGCCGCGCGGCGTGTACGGCTTTTCGGCATCGAATATTTCGCTGATTGAGCCGATGCCGGCATCGCTTAAATGAGAGTCAAATCCTTCAAGGAATTTCTCTGTATTATAAAGATCATCAGGATATAATTTAAGCCAGGCATCAATAAAGTGACCAATGAGCCAAGCCCATACGGTGCCCTGGTGATATGCAGCGTCCCTGGCTAAAAGGTTCCCGAAGTAATTTGCTTTAAAATCGGGATGATTTGAGGCGAGAGATCTCAATCCGAACGGGGTGAGAAGATTCTCTTTGACTATGCCGATTACATCTTCCCACCTATCCTCTTCGAGTACCGGGTACTTCAGCGAGATTGCAAAAATCTGATTCGGCCGCAAAGAGTCATCAAATTCCTTTTTCTCCCCTTCAACAACATCGTAAAGATATTTTTTACCGCTTATCCAGAATTTTTTATTAAACGATTTCTTTGTCAGTTCAGCTGCCTTTAGATATTCTCCGGGATCGTCTCCTTCAATTTCTTTTATCCACTCGGAAATTAATTTTAAAGCATTATACCAGAGTGCATTTATCTCAACAGCTTTCCCGCGGCGCGGTGTAACAACCCAATCTCCGACTTTAGCATCCATCCATGTAAGCTGGTACCCTTCAGCGCCCTGCATCAATAAACCGTCTGAGGAGTCGACTTTAATTCCAAACCTAGTGCCACCCAGATGATATCCTACAATTTCTTTTAAAATAGGGAGCAGCAGGATAATAATTGATTTGTCCTTTGTATAATGAAGATATCGATCTAGTGCATGAAAGAACCAAAGTGTGGCATCCGCAGTATGGTATAAACCTTCTTTTTCCCCTTCAGGAAAATGATTCGGAATTAATCCGTCCTGCACCGAGTTTGCAAAAGAATGGAGTACAGAGTGCGCTTCTACGGATCTGCCGGTCAATAATGCCAAACCTTCCAGGCTTATCATGGTATCTCTGCCCCAATCGGTAAACCAATGGTACCCGGCTATAACCGATTTTAATTCTCCGCCGATGGCAGCTATTTTAATAGCTTTCTCTTGTCTCCCCACCGGTGTGATTAGAAATTGATCGGAAGCCAAAGTAAGCTCAGAGAGAAAATTATCACTGCCTGACTGAGATTTCGTTATTAATTCGATTCTTCTTCTCATTTCATTCCGAAAAACTTCTTCAGGTTTTAAAGAAAGAATTGTCTCCCATGCTTCGGTTGAGGCAATCAGGGAAACGCTGTTATCTTTACTGAGTTTTGCCATGAAGGATCCCGGATTCCATAGTAAACCTTCCGATTCATATCCTCTTAGATGTTCCATCTCGTAAAAACTCTGAGCTGCTTCAGAGTTATTGTATATAAAAGAAGAATTATTTCCGTAAAGAATTAAGTTCAGCGGCGGCAGCTTATCATTGAATGTAATTTGATATCTGTCTTTGTCAATTGAGATTTTAAAACTCCCGTCGAATTTTTCATTAACTGCAAATTCATGCGGCCTGAAATGAAGATATGGAAAAAGTTTAATTCTTAAAGATGAATTTCCTTCAATGACTTTAAATCTTATTACGACAGTATTCTGCATGTAAGGCATTAAAATTCTTTTTTCTATTAAAAAATTTTCCAGTTTATACTGCCAAACAGGCAGCCCGTCTTCCAAAAAGAATTTAAATGGAGCTAAGTTTAAAGCACTATGCTCATCGTGATCCTTTATTAAACCGGAAAACTTAAGCGATGAACCATTTTCAGTCTTTATTTCATAGCTCATGGTATTAAACATAACAATTCGCCCAAGAGGAGCAGGCAAAGCGGCAATAAGCAGAGCATGGTATCTCCTGGTTGAAATTCCTGCAATGGTTCCTGAAGCATAACCGCCCAGTCCGTTTGTAATAAGCCATTCCTTTTCCAGGCATTCATCAGTGCTATAGGTTTCTATTTCTCTTAAGGTTTTCATTCAGGTAATAATTTAATATTACTATTTAATAATGCAGCAGGCTGCAGCAAAACCGCAGCATGCCCGGGAATTATCCAGTTATTTTCAGTTTCAAGAGGGGCAGTGCCGTTTCCGCCGTATTTTATATCTTCAGAAGACCAAAGGATCTGCCATCCTTT
>JBLNGL010000768.1:0-3068 GCA_050264735.1 Ignavibacteria bacterium
TAGATTTTATATCTGTTAGGGATAATGCTAAATTGAGCGGGATGGAGATCAGGAGGACTGTTGTAGGAATAAATGAGCCGTTATCTAGTAAAATACCCGATAACTATTTTCTCTTTCAAAATTATCCTAATCCTTTTAATCCGGTAACACATATTCAATATGCGCTGCCTGAAGAAACTCATGTTAAAATAATTATTTTCAATATATTAGGTGAACAATCAGCAGTTCTTGTCGATGGGAAAAAGAATGCGGGATTTCATTCGGTAGATTTTAATTCGAGTAATTTACCGGGAGGAATCTATTTTTATCAAATTACCGCAGGGAGTTTCCAATCCGTTAAAAAAATGATCCTGCTTAAATAATTAGTTTTATCTCAGAAAGAACAAGCAAATTAATATTTGGATTTTTTTTTTTTTTTTGATTTTATGTTTGGATATTGATGTTAGTGGGGTTTGGGATAATTCCTTCTATTTATTTAACTTATAATTCACTTGTCTTAAATAATTTTCTATTTAATTCTGTTCCGGCATCTTTATGAAAAGGCTGCATTTAATTACTAAACTTTTTTTAATATTAATCATTCCGGTAAATGGACAGGAATTTAAAAAGGGAGAATGGGCCGGTTTATTCAACGGTTACGATTTTGAAAACTGGACAATAAAATTTACCGGGCATGAGTTAAATGATAATTATAAAAATACTTTCCGTGCTGAAGACGGTATATTAAAAGTTTCTTATGATGAATATGAAAGATTCAGCGGGGAGTTCGGACATATTTTTTATAAAGATAAATTTTCAAACTATAGAATCCGTCTTGAATACCGGTTTACAGGAGAACAGATTGAAGGAGGGCCTGAATGGGGATTACTGAACAGCGGGATTATGCTTCATTCTCAATCTCCTGAAAGTATGCGCAGGGATCAAAACTTTCCGGTCTCAATTGAAGCGCAATTTTTAGGAGATAGCGGAAGCGGAAAACGGTCAACCGGAAATGTCTGCACGCCCGGGACGAATATTGTAATGCATGGCAAACTTATAACCGAACACTGTATTGCTGTGAGCAATAAAATTTTCCCGCCCGGTCAATGGGTGCCGGTTGAAATTGAAGTTCATGGGGATTCTTTAATCAAACATATTATTAATGGCGAAGTTGTCTGCGAATACGAGAAGCCACAGCTTGATACAACCGACACGGATGCACAAAAATTAATTAAGAATGGAAACATTCTTCTTAAGGAAGGCTTCATTGCTCTCCAGGCTGAATCACACCCTGTTGAGTTTAGAAACATCGAAATAATGGTTCTAGACAAATAATAAAATTAAATAACTATTAAGGATTTACTGATGCAATACATATCTTCGGAATCCCGTTATGAAAAAATGAATTACATCCGGACAGGCAGAAGCGGATTAAAGCTGCCGCAGATATCGCTCGGACTCTGGCATAACTTCGGCGGGGTTGATGTTTTGGAAAACTGCAGGAAAATGCTCCGCCGTGCATTTGATCTGGGAATTACCCATTTCGATCTGGCAAACAACTATGGGCCTCCTTACGGTTCTGCAGAGGAAACATTCGGGAAGCTTTTCGCTAAGGATTTTAAAATTTACAGAGATGAATTGATTATTTCCACCAAAGCCGGCTGGGATATGTGGCCCGGTCCTTACGGCAATTTCGGATCAAGAAAATATCTGATTGCCAGTCTGGACCAGAGTCTAAAAAGAATGGGTTTAGATTATGTAGATATTTTTTATCATCACCGCCCCGATCCTGAAACGCCGCTTGAAGAAACAATGGGAGCACTTGATCATATAGTGCGCAGCGGGAAAGCTCTATATGCCGGAATTTCTCAGTACAAGCCTCAAGAAACAAAACATGCTGCAGATATTCTTAAAAATTTTGGTACTCCATGCCTGATACACCAGCCTGTCTATAACATGCTGAACCGATGGATTGAAGACGGTCTTACCGATGTTCTGACAACAGAAGGGATCGGCTGCATTGTGTTTTCACCTTTAGCCCAAGGGCTTCTTACAGATAAATATCTTCATGGAATTCCGCCCGATTCAAGAGCTGGAAAACCTCACACATATTTTAAACCTGAATATATTACTGAAGATAAGTTAAGCAAAGTGAAAAAATTAAACGAGCTGGCTGGGAAAAGGAGCCAGTCATTGGCCCAAATGGCTGTTGCATGGGTACTTCACAATCCGGCGGTAACTTCAGCACTTATCGGTGCGAGCAAAGTCGAGCAGATTGATGATGCTGTCGGAGCATTGAGCAATCTTAATTTTACAAAAGAAGAATTAATGGAAATTGATAGCATTGTAGGTAAATAGGTATAAGGTATATGTGAATAAAGACGAAAGTTCGAAAAAATAATCCAAAATCCCTGTATACTCCTACAGGGATTTTGCGATTATAATAATTAAATAAATTTAATATAGAACCTGCAAATCATATGCTATAATGGAAATAATACTCCTGCTTTAATCTGAATACCTTTATTTTTAGCTTCTGTATTATCATCTGGCTCATCACTAATATCCGTTAGACCTAAATTGTACTGCCCTTCAATAAAAATATCTGCATGACCTACAGGGATCATTACGCCGCCACCCAGGTTCAATACAAAATCTGTACTTTTTGTTTTTAGTGTTTCTTCCTTTTGTTCAGCCGGCAGCATATTGGTAACATCTTGTCCATTAGCGGTAACTTTATCTATGTTTAACTTAACATCTTCAAGTAAAAATGCTATAGATGCACCTGCTAATAAAAAAGGTTTTACCTGTGCATTTCCAAAAGTAGCTTTCAGTAGAACCGGGATATCGATGTAGTTTGCAGTCATAGTAGCTTCACCTTTAATATTAATTCCGTCTTCCGTTGAAGTAATATCAACTGAGGATCCTTTCTGAATATATGCAGGTTCCGCCTGTAAACTTAACAAAGGTGAAAAATTATAATTTACAATTCCTCCAACCAGAAATCCTGTCCGTATCCCCATTTCAAACCCGGTCTGTTCCGGATCCATGCTAATCTCGGCTAGATTAACTCCTGCCTGTAAACCAAG
>JBLNGL010000769.1:0-4880 GCA_050264735.1 Ignavibacteria bacterium
GAAAAAGAGAACCTGCTTGCACAGATCGCACATGAAATCCGGAACCCGCTCGGCGGGATTGAGCTGCTCTCAAATCTCTCAAAGGAAAATTTGGAATGCTTTAATAACGAGCCGGATCTTAATCTCCAGTCCTCTTTAATTAAAAAGAATAAAGAATACCTGGATAAAATATTGAAAGAAGTCCACGGGCTTAAACTGCTGATAACATCCTATTTAAATTACAGCAGGCCTAATACCGCAAATCCCGTTTTTGTCGACCTGCCTAAACTTTTCTATGAGATTGAAAATGTTTTTAAAGCAGCGCTTCTGAAGCATGACATAAAATTAAAATTTGATCTTCAGCTTAAAACATTTTTATTTGATGAGAACCATTTAAAGCAGATTCTTTTAAACCTTCTGGCAAACTGCATAGAATCATTTTCCGCTAATAGGAATTCCGGCGGAAGCCGGGATATCCTTATAATAACCAAAGAAGAAAACGGGTCCGGCTTAATTTCGGTCAGCGACAATGGTTCGGGTATTGCCGGGGAAAATCTGAAATTAATTTTTAATCCTTTTTTTACCACAAAGAAAAACGGCACCGGGCTTGGACTGGCAATCAGCAGGAAGCTCTGCCTGGAAAATAATGCAGAGCTGCATCTGGAAAAAGGTACCGATAATGATGGTAAAGGAGCAACTTTTGTCATTGCAAAAAAAACCGGCAGAATGAGTAATACAAAATGAAGCTTGAAAAAATTTTAGTGGTTGAAGATAACGAAACTATGAGAATCGGTATTGAAGAAAGCCTGAAGCGCGAGGGCTACTCGGTTAAATCCTTTGAAAACGGGATTGATGCATTAAATGATTTGCAGTTCGGTTCTGCCGCTCTGGCTATAGTAGATTTAAAAATGGAACCGATGAACGGAATTGAAGTTCTTCAGAAGATAAAAGAATTAAATCCAAAAACCGAAGTGCTGATGATCTCGGCTTACGGCACGGTTGAGGACGCGGTTAAGTCTATGCACCTGGGTGCGGTTGATTTCCTTACAAAACCGTTTTCCCCCGATGAACTCAGGATCAGAGTCAAAAAAATCTGGCAGAAAATTCAAAATGAAAAAAAGCTTGAGGACCTGATCGAACAGAATAAAATTTTAAGTGATGAGCTCTTTACCGGTTATGATGAAATTGTTGGTAATTCACCTGCAATTAAAAAGGTATTCTCATTGATCGAGCAGGTTGCCGATAAAGATTCTACGGTCTTGATCCATGGGGAAAGCGGTACCGGAAAAGAGCTTGTTGCCAGGGCTATTCACAAAAAAAGCAAACGCTGCGAACATCCTTTCATAAAAATTAATTGCGGAGCCTTAAATGATAATCTCCTGGAAAGTGAGCTCTTTGGCCATGAAAAAGGTTCTTTTACCGGGGCAATTAAACAAAAGAAGGGAAGATTCGAGCTTGCAGATAAAGGGACTCTTTTCCTCGATGAAATAGGGGATGTTTCTCCCGCAATGCAGGTAAAGCTGCTGCGTGTGCTTCAGGAGGGAGAATTTGAAAGAGTGGGAGGAGAGGTTACTCTGAAATCCGATGTAAGGATAATTGCAGCTACGAATAAAGATCTTCAAAAACTTATTCTTGACGGACATTTCCGGGAAGATTTGTTTTACAGATTGAGCGTAATACCGATTAATCTTCCAACACTTAGAGAGAGGAAAGAAGATATTATTCAGCTGGTAAATTATTTTATAAAAAGACTTGCCGTTAAGAATAACTGCGAGCCTAAAGAAGTAACAGCTGAAGGCCTGGAAATGCTTATGGATTATCCGTGGCCGGGAAATATACGCGAGCTGGAAAACCTTACTGAAAGGCTGTTTGTAATTTCATCCGACAAAGCAGTTGATCCTTCGCTGATAGCGAGTCACTTGAGCAGTTCAATCTCCTTTAATTCCGGTTATGAAAACCTTCCTCTTGAGGAAGCTCTCTATGCATTCGAGAAAAATTTAATTGTTACGGCAATGAAGAAGGCTAATGGAATAAAAAACCGTGCTGCAAAAATACTTGGGATAAGCACAAGCGTTTTATATTATAAATTAGAAAAGTACAGGCTGATATGAAGAGAATTTCGTATAAAACATTAATCTTATTCTTTTTCAGCTTCGTTTGCATTAATTCTCAAACACTGATAGAGCTCGAGAAAAAATATGAGCAGCTCGGAGAGGAATATATTAAAGAAAATTCAGCAGTTGATTCATTGGAAACCCTGGTTTTAAAAAGAGCAGCATTAATAGATAATGAAAAGAAGAAGGACAAACCTGATGAAGATAAATTGGTTGAGATTATGTCAGGTTCAGCAACTCTATCCAATAACCTTGAAAAACATCAAAAAAATCTTAATAAACTTGAAACCGGCATTGAACAGGTTAAGCAGCAGCTTTATAAAAGTTACTCGCTAATAATTGATTCGCTTGAATCATTAAAAGCTTCCGGCAAGGAGAATGAAAAATTAAATTCCGAAATATTTTTCTACACCGAGCAGAGATTGATGGTCTCGCCTAAAATTCCGATGCTTTCATTCAATCCTGAAAAAATGCTGAAAATTGATTTAAGAAAATTAAAAGAGCCCGAAGAAAAAAACCTTTTCAGGGAGTATTTGGATAATGCTCTTTCCGAAGTGGATAAGTTATTGGTAAATGTGGAAGCTGAAAGTAATGAAATAGGCCAGATTGCGGATTTGGAAAAAAGACGTAAAAGATTTTTGGAAGATACCGAGTTTGAAGGCGGAATGATCCCGAGAAGTCTCACCAGGGGAACCGGAGCATCAGAGAACGATCAAACAGCGTCATTTGAAGGGAGAGGAAATGTGTCAAATAATGCTTCGAACATAAAGGCTTATTATTCGTTATTGGACCAGCTGAATACAAAAAATGTTCAGACTCCCGATTTAACCTGGAACCGTTCGCTGAATGATGCAGGTAAAAATATGGATCTAAAAGATTATGAAAAATTACTTAAGGAGGTGAAATTAAGACTGCAGGAACTTAAATTAGTTCTTGCAAATAAAATAAACTATCAATAAATGTCGGCTCCTCTTTTAATCTCTTTCTTCTTGATTTTTCTTTTCAATCCTCAGATTAATTACGCCCAGGTTGGCTTCAGAATGAACGGCGAATTCGGTTTTTATAAATCGACAGGGGAGGAGTCCTTTAAACAAAACGATATTTTAACAAGGCTTGACGGTACTATTAAATACAATTATGAAGATGAAACAAGAAAAGCCTCGGTTCAATTAAGAGCCAGGCCTGAGTTTTACAGGTTTAAAAATTCCATTGCCTCCGTAAAAATCAAGGCTGAAGGAAATTTTTCGCAGGCGGAAGATGATTTTATTTGGGGTGCGGATTTGTCCCGACAGAAAAATTTCTTTAACGGGCGCGGGCTGAATATAGATTATGATATTTTATTTTCGGCAGCTCATTTTGAATGGCTCGCCGGCGATGGAAATTCTTTCCAGGTAAACGCCGGGTATGGATATCAAAATATCGACAATGAAGGGAGCTATAAATTAGATCTTTTCTTTTTGGATATAATGCTGTTTAAAGCGGCGGACAAATACTTTAAATACGGCTACGGAATTTATGTGGAAAGATTCCTAATAAACAGTACATCTTATTTGATAACGGAGCAGTCTAATACACAACTTGATCTTATGAACCACGGCTGGAGATACGGCCCCGAATTAAGCTTTAACTTTTTAAGAAGCATAATTCTTTCATCCGATTACCGTTTTTTGATTCATGAATCGAAGTATACTAAAAATCTTTCTTATGAACATTGGATTAGGTTTCTGGCAGGAACAGTTTTTTTTAACAGCTGGTCTGTTTTTATTTTAGCTGATTATTACAGCCGGAAATTTAGGATAACCGGAAATCCAGAATTCTTTATCAATCCCCTTTATTCTCCTTTAAACCTGGAAAACCGGGTATATTTAAAACTTTCAAGAGCATTAACTCAAAATTTTGAAGTGTATTCGAAAATAGGGTACTTTAAGGATAGTCTCTATGAAAATGAAGTTTCAATAGAAGGATGGAATCTGCTTCTCGGACTTGAATTGAACTTGGAGTGATCTGTCCGCCGAAGCTTTTAGCGAAGGCGGATGAAATAGTTTGGTGTTCAAGTACAAGTTCAAGTTTTCAGCCGGAAGTTGATTTCTGTAATTTAAAGTTTAGTACAACAGACAACCAACAATTCACTCAAACTTATTCCGGTTTTCCCCTCAGGGAATCCCAGATCATATAGCTGCAGAGGATCAAATACATTATCAATGCTACTAATTCAGCCGAATGGGATTCCAGCCATTCCGTATTAACCCAGTTGAATCCCATATAACGGAGAAAGGCGCTTATGACTCCCATTAATGCTCCGCCTGCTATAAAACCGGAAGCAATTAAAGTCCCTCTTTCCCTTCTCGCATTATTTGTTTTTTCATCTTTGCTTCTAGTTGAAACGAAATGAGCTATTAGGCCTCCCACTAAAAGCGGAGTATTTAATTCCATCGGAATGTACATTCCGAGTGCGAAGGGAAGTGCAGGCACTTTCAGCATTGTTAAAACCAGTGCAATGAAAGCACCGGCCGCATAAAGCATCCAGGGTGCCGGCTGCTGAGCCATTAAAGGCTGAATAACTGCCGCCATTGCATTTGCCTGCGGTGCAACAAGCGCTCCTTCTCCGGTGAATCCATAGGTTTCATTTAAAATGAGAATTACATATCCGACGGTTGCTGCAGATACGAGCGTTCCTAAAAATTTCCAGCTTTCCTGTTTATATGGAGAGGAGCCGAGCCAATAACCTATTTTCAAATCGGTAATGAAACCTCCGGCCATAGAAAGAGCCGTACATACGACTCCGCC